>JBDNGI010000245.1:0-6742 GCA_041689345.1 Halanaerobiales bacterium | reverse complement strand
ATATAAAAATGAAAGTTTTATTTACATTCATTCAGTTAAATAGTACTAAAGCCTTTATTTAACTCACGCTGGGTTGGCTTTAGTATAACCATATTCGATTAGGCCTCACTAAAGCCTTTATTTAACTCACGCTGGGTTGGCTTTAGTATAACCATATTCGATTAGGCCTCACTAAAGCCTTTATTTAACTCACGCTGGGTTGGCTTTAGTATAACCATATTATATTAGACCCCGATATCTAGATGGATTCCATCTAGATATCGGGGTCTTTATTTATTAAGTGTTCGAAAAATACACTTAGGTATTAAATTATGAGACTTTTCCAACATACCCTTATAAAGAATATTATGATTTACTATGTCGGTTGTACTTATGTAGCAAGCTCTATAATCGCTGATGCATATATTTTTGTAATTAGAATTAAATCATCTATAGATATATATTCATCCTTTTGATGAGCCAATTCTTCTCGCCCAGGAAAAGCAGCTCCAAAAGCTACAGCCCTATCTATTGCTCTAGCATATGTCCCTCCACCAATAGTAGTGGGTTCGCTCTTGTCTCCAGTATATTCTTGATAAACTTTCATTAATTTTTTTACTAAGGGATCTTCTTTTTCTACATATAAAGGAGCCATATGACTCAATTCCATATACTGTAAATCATAAATATCTAAAGTATTTTTTATTTTACTAAGAACCTGATTATAATCATATGTTACTGGATAGCGTATATTTACTGTAATTTCGGCCATAGTTTGACTAAGGTTTATTTTCCCAACATTAAAAGTTAATAAACCAGAAACATCATCTTTCATTTCACATCCCATAGATTGGCCATTATATTCCATAGCAATCCTATCATCATAAAATTCTAATATATCAGTGATATCACCTTCAACTATATCAAGTGTGTTTAAAAATATCATTAATTGGGAGATTGCATTAACTCCAAGTTCTGGTAGACTTCCATGAGCTGATATCCCATAAGATTTTATAATTATATTATCTCCATCAAATTCAGCCTCTAGCTTAACTGAATCATTATTATCTACATAATCATTTAATTTTTCATTAATAAAATCAAGATAGTCTGTTTTTATAATAGCCTGACAATATTCTGGAACCATATTGGGAGCATTACCACCACTTATTTCTATTGACTCTATTTTATCTGTATTGCCTTTATTTAATTCCTTGGCTATATTAAATGTCAAGATACCTTTTTCACCGTGAATTACTGGAAAATCACCATCAGGCGAAAATGCTAAATCTGGTGTTTTTTCTTTTTTAAAATAATATTCAAGACCCTGCCATCCAGTCTCTTCATTAGTTCCCAAGATCAATCTAACTCTTTTGTTTAATTTAGTACCACTATCCACAACAACTTTTAATGCATATAAAGCTGCAACAGCAGGTCCTTTATCATCAATACTACCCCTCCCATACAATTTACCTTGATGAATCTCAGCCCCATATGGTGGGTATGACCAATTATTTCCCTCTGGAACAATATCAAGATGACATAGAATACCAAGCAACTCTTCTCCTTCTCCTATTTCTATATGACCTGCATATCTGTCAATATTTTTAGTCTCTAATCCCATTATATTAGCAATATTTAGTGTTGTCTCAAGACATTCATTTACTCCCTGTCCAAAAGGCATATCTTCTTCTGTATTATCCTCTACGCTCTTTATTCTTATAATTTTTTGAGCAGAATTTATAATATCCGCCTTCAATTCATCTACTCTATTATCAATAGTACCATTCATAACGATATTCTCCTTTCATATTTTACGAGTATAAAATGTAATGACTAAGAATAGTTTATCTATACTTAAACCTAGAAAAAAATGGACATTTTTATAATTTTGTAATATTATAGTAATATAATCCTATTTAAAGGGGGCATTAATTTATGAAAGACATTAACATTAATTCAAATTGTAAAGTTATCCCGATAGCAAGGGAACGAATTTACAAAGGTAATGAAGAAGTTGCTGTATTACTAATACACGGATTTACAGGTACACCAAATGAAATGGATTACTCAGCAAGAAAAATCTATCAGGAAACCAACTATACAATATATATACCACGGTTACCTGGACATGGTACCAGCACTTCTGATTTTCGTCAAAGTAGTGCCCGTGACTGGCTTAGAAAAACCTATGATTCCTACATAAATCTTAAAAGTGAATATAAAACAGTATCTGTTGGAGGTTTATCATTGGGTGGTTTATTAGCAATACTTACAGCATCACATTTTCAAGTAGAGAAATTATTCCTAATTGCTGCTGCCTTATATACTCATAATAAACTACTTCCATTTACACATATAATAAAACATCTTGTACCTGTAATGAAAAATGAATTAGCTCAAGACCCCTCTAAATATGATACTGAGGATGAATTGAAGATATACCACAACTACTGGAAAAATCACTACACTTTTCAGACTGCAGAGCTTCATAAATTAATGAGGATGAGCAAAAAGAAATTAAATACTATTAAATCAGATACTTTAATCTTAAGTTCTGAGACTGATGAACAGGTTCCTATGAAAGCTGCATATATGATTAAAAAGAAACTCTCTTCACAAAATAAAAGATTGATTCTTTTTAATAATTCCCCACATGTAATTAATGATGGCCCTGAAAAAGAATCCTGTGCTGATCATATTATAGAATTTCTAATGGATTAGTAAAGACTTGATTCAGAAAACTAAATTAACTTTTCAAACTTATCCACAAATTCTTTGAAAGTATCGATAGCAGCATTAATAGGGGTAGATGATGTCATATCTACACCTGCAGTCTTCAAAACATTTAAAGGATAATCTGAATCTCCACTCTTTAAGAAATCTATATATTTGGTAACAGCAGAACTACCCTCCTCTAATATTTTATTGGCGAGGGCTGTAGCAGCAGAAAAACCTGTCGCATACTTATATACATAAAAATTGTAATAAAAATGTGGTATCCTGGTCCATTCTAGATCTATCTGCTCATCAATAACCATATCAGGTCCAAAATACTCTTTATTTAAATTACGATAAACCTCATTTAAAAATTGAGGAGTTAAAGGAGTACCCTGTTCTGCTTTTTCATGTATTATCATTTCAAATTCAGCAAACATAGTTTGTCTGAATATTGTACCACGGAATTGTTCCAAATAATGATTAATTAGATATTTCTTTTTCATATCATCATCGGTATTATCCAACAAATAATGTAATAACAGAATCTCATTTAAAGTTGAAGCGACTTCTGCCACAAATATTTTGTAATTAGCATAGACAAAAGGTTGATTCTCATTTGAATAATAACTATGTAATGCATGACCCATCTCATGAGCTAGAGTAAACATGTTATCAAGGCTATCTGTATAATTCATTAAAACATAGGGATGGACACCATAACAGCCTGATGAATAAGCTCCAGAACGTTTACCCTGGTTTTCATAAATATCTACCCATCCTGATCTAAAACCCTCTTTTAATATACTTACGTAGTCTTCTCCTAATGGTGCAATACCTTTAATAACATTTTCTTTAGCCTCTTGATAAGGAATTTTCAGATCTAATTCTTTTACTAAAGGTACATAAACATCATACATATGTAGTTCATCTAATTCTAATATTTTTTTACGAATCGAAACATATTTATACATCCCATCTATATTCTCTTTTACAGTACTGATTAGATTTGTATAAACATCAATTGGTACATTATCATTATCAAGGGCAGCCTCTAATGCCGAATCATAATTACGTGCTTTAGAATAAAAAATATGACTTTTTACTGATGTATTTAGTGTAGTTGCAAAAGTATTAATAAATTCATCATATTTACTATATAAAGCTGTAAAGGCATTTTTCCTTACAGTACCATTCTTACTTTGCATAAAGTTTATATAGCGTCCGTGTGTTATCCTGACTTCTTCCCCATCTTCATCCTGAATAGTTGGGAATGTAAGATCCGCATTATTAAGCATACCAAAAATATTATTTGGACCCTGAGTAACCTCACCAGCCATAGCCAACAATTTTTCTTCTTTAGCACTCAAAAAGTGTTCCTTTTTTCTTAGAATATTTTCCAGTAGTTGTCGATATAATTTTAACTCATCATTTTCACCTAAATATTGTTCTACTTTATCTCCAGATAATTTAATAATTTCAGGTACCATAAATGCTGTTGCACTATTAACTTCGTTATAGAGGCCCTGTGCCCTATTATATAATGCTTGATACCTTTGATCAGACGTATTCTCATCTTGTCTCATATGTGAATAGGCATATAACCGTGATATAATTTCTTCAATTGCCATAATTAACTCTATTCCTTGAAATAATCTGTCACTAGATGAAACTAAATTACCCTGATAGTCTTCTAACTCTTTCAACATATTCTTCACTTTTGAAAAGTCATTTTCCCAATCTTCATCAGTCTTATATATATCTTCCAGATTCCATTTGTATTTATCCTCTACATCACTTCTTAATGGTAATTCCTTAGCCATAAACAACATCCTTTCTATATTTTTTTTCATGGTTAATCAGCCATTTTTTTCTATCTAAGCCACCTGCATAACCAGTCAAATTCCCTGATGAACCAATAATACGATGACAGGGAATAATAATTGGTAATTTATTTTTATTATTAGCATTACCAACTGCCCTGGCTGCTTTAGGGGATCCAATAGCTTTAGCGATTTCTCCATAAGTCATTGATTCACCATATGGTACTTTTATTAACTCCTGCCATACGCTTTTTTGAAATTTAGTGCCTTCTAGAACTACAGGAACCTCAAACTCCCTCAATTTACCAGTAAAGTATTTATTCAATTCACAAAAAATTTTCTTATAAATTAAGTGATCACTTTCTCTAATATATATATCTTTGCTAATATTATTATTCTTAGCATTATTACTAAAAGTTATCCTATGAATACCCCTTTTAGTAAACACAACTGTTAATATACCCAAGGGCGATGGATATTTAAAACAAGAATATTTCAATATACATCACCCCTAAAAGTTCTAAGTTTTTCATCTATCGGGTATTTTTGCAAAAATGATGATATCAAAATATATGCCTCTGCCCGGGTTAATAAACGGTCTTCTTTTATATTAGAACTAATAATCTCAGGAATTAAGTTATATTCAATAGCCCTTTGAAAATATAGATCTTCATTAATAGTGGATACCCTTTTACTTATAGCAACCATTAATAACATAGCCGCTTTGTCCCTAGTTAAAGCTTGATTATTACTCATTGTCTCCAGGCCACCTGGAACCCATTCATATAAAATTGCTGCACCCTGTTGCTTAAGACCCTTTACAATAATATGTACAAACTCCCTTTCACTTATCTCTTTATCGAGCAAAAAATCATTTTGGTAACCACCAAGCAATAACCCCCAGGACAACAAATATTCTACATGCTCTCTTATATTACTATCAATATAAGATGGAAGAATAACTTTATTATCATTTGGCATACTACAAATAAATGTTAAAAACCTATTATAAATATTACTTTCGATTTTACCTCTACTAAAATTATTTTGTCCAAAAACCAAATTCTGTCCAATATATTCACTATATTTTTTTATAGTTGTATCTAGACCCAATTCTTTTTGTATTTTCAACAGAAAATCCGAATCATTTATAAATTCATCAAACTCTAGATTATTATTTAATGCATATGCAGTTATAAGACCAGCTGCTTCAGCAGTAGCCATTCCCGTAGGTATTACACGAGCACTAGCTGCAGCTAAAGAACTATACCCACTACTCCTGCCAACAACAAACAAATTATCAATTCCTAAAGGTAATAGAGAACGTATAGGAATACCATATACATCTGGATTTAACAAAACAAAACCATTATATTGAGGATTAGAAGCCTGGTAATCCAGTGGGTAAGAGGCTAAAGCAATTGTATCCCTAAAAACTCTATTATTAAAAAGATCCTCTACTTTTAGCTGATATCGTGATATAATATGACGGCTTTCACGTACATAAAGTTCCTCGGGAAAAGATAAAATTTTAGCTTCTTTAAAACCACCCAAATTTTCCTGTAAAAAACTTACCACATGAACAGCCTCTTCTTTACCCCGACGATATGCTTCCTTAAGTGAGTTATGATCAGCTGGATTAACATTAAAAACCAATAAAGCATTTATATATACTTCACTCTTCTCTCTCTTTTTCTCTATTACAATATTTAATCCCCTTAATTTTGTATTCTTATTGATCGGTTTATATAACTGACCAATTTTAACAAAACCCCAGGCATTATCTTTATTAATATGAGATGGTCCAAATTTATTTGATTTAGCATCTATGGCCAATTTACTCCAATCAATATTAGCAAGGTGTAATACTATAGTTACTGCCATATGCCTATCAGGCAAACCAAGATCTGCCCCCCCATTAAAATATAGAGCACCTGCATTTACGGCAAAATCAGCATCCTGACTTGCATCTATAAAATAATCAGCACGTAATTCCTTAATACCATAATCGGTTTTTATACTGATAGAATCTATAAGTTTATCTTTCTTAACTACAGATAATATTTTAGCATTTCTAATAACAGTAATATTTTCTTCCACAGCAAGCATATTTTCAAAGACTTCAGTGGCTTTTTCTATAGAGAAACTTATATTCCCACCAACATTTTTATGCCATTCTGTGAAAAGACCTTTATTAAGATTATCTCCATCAGGTGCATTAT
>JBDNGI010000244.1:0-3655 GCA_041689345.1 Halanaerobiales bacterium | reverse complement strand
TTTTTAGTTCGTTAATTTGTAAAGCAATATTGAATTGCATTACAAATATCGGCATTCATCCAGAGGGCAAGCCCATCTGATTTTCTCCCGATAAGTTCTATAACTGTTTATTGTGAGGATTTTCTACAAAAATTCATCTCAAAGATTCATAAGGTTCAGCTGTAATAAAAACTCCACTTGAGCAAATCTTCTTTACAATAAATAAAGTAAAATTGTCTTATCAAAAATAAGATTACTTGAATATACTAATAAAAGTCAATCTTTAGGGAGGATTTAATATGCCAAGATTGGAAAATGATATTGTATTGGGAGATATAGATTCATTAATAGAAAAATTCACTCTTCTCACTGATTCATATAGGCTACTAGTTGGTGCTACTGAAGAATTAACCAGAACACCATCGGTTGGAGAAAATATGATTGATTCTGCTGTCTGTAGGACTTCTTCTCTGGGAAACATACTAGATGAACTACTATTTGCTATTCAAATTTCGCTTATACTTGATTTTATCAGGGTAACTGAAGGAGTAGAAAATCCCTATATTTAAGGAGTTGTACTATCCACAGGCACTACGTATTAAACGAAACCATATGAGAACAGTTTTATCTGCGCAAATTTTATCATGAATAAGACAGTAGGAGAGAAGCCCCTACTGTCCCTTATCATTCTGTGCCATAAACTCTTCAGCTTTGCTTATAGCTGCCCGAACTAATGACCCAGCTTCTCGGGTGGTTATATTGCCCCAATCACCATCTTTGACCTTGTGAGCAAACCCTAACTCCTCAGCCAACTCATACTTGGTTTTTTCTGACATTATTTTTGCCATATTAGGGATTTCCACCTCCATTATTATTATGTTTTAAAAAGGCTTTTTCAAAACAGGTAAATGATACCTTTAAAATTAATCCCAATAGAACAAAAGACATCCAAGTAGGAAAAATTTTTGCAAATTATCTTTTAAAAATAATTGACCCCACTTGTATTGTGGGGCTTTTTATAAAATAAAGCAGACTTCTTGATTTTTCTTATTCAACAGTAATATCTTTGGCAGATTCCCACTGCCCATGTATATTGCATAATTCAAAAGCTCTTAATGTACAGGATTCCTCTAACTTTATTGTTAATGTTGCTTCATTTCATTGCTTTACTTTTTAAATTCTTTGAAACGCTCTTTAGGTGCACCACAGATTGGACACTTATCTGGTGTACCATCTTTAACTGTATGACCACAAACTTCACAAATACTTACATATTCCAGATCATAATCATTTCCAGAATCAACAGCTTCTCTAGCTTCACTATACAATTTACTATGTATTTTTTCGGCCTCTACTGCATAATGAAATGAACGAACTGCATCAGATTCCTTCTGATCTTTGGCAACTAATAAATAAGATGGATACATTTGCTCTATCTCAAAGTTCTCCCCAGCAATAGCTTCTTCTAGATTTTCCGATGTAGATCCTATCCCAAATCCAGCACCAGAAGCAACTAAAAAATCTCCCTCAATATTATTATGAGCCTCAAAGTGATTACCAGCATGAACCTCTTCAGCATATGCAATTGCTTTAAACAAAAGTCCTACATTTGGAAAACCGTCCTTTTCAGCTACTTTACCCCAGACCAAATAACGTTGATAGGCTTGACTTTCACCTCCGAAAGCAGATCTTAAATTTTGAGCACTAATCTCATTCTTAACCATTAAAAAAACCCCTCTCTATTTTAATAATAATAATAATTACTATTAATAGTATAGCAATAGATAGCTATTTTGTCAAGTAAAAAAATTTCATTTTCTTTAAAGTATGCTTCGTTTCTTTATTAATAATTAAATCCCCTATCAAATAATATTTATACAAGAGTCCTGTTTGAAAAACTTTTTTACCACTCTCCTCAGTACTATTCTAGATAAAATGCACATAATAATATCCCTTAAAAAAGGGATATTATAAGTGAACCCATAAAATTATGGGCAAAAACCAATATTATGACTTTTAAACTTCTTTAACATTATATTTGTGTGTACCCTTAATATCTCTTTTTTTGAATATAAATTTTCTCTTAAAAAACTTTCTAGTTCCGTATGGTTTTCTAATAAGGCATTGACATAAAGTGTTGGTGAACCAGTCATCATATATACATTAATAACCGGCTTCTCTTCCATCAACTCTTTTGCGACTTGATATAATGAATTTGAATTAACCTCAATATCAAAAAAAACAGATAATTTTTTACCTAATTTCTCAGGGTTAACAACAATGGTAAACCTTTCAATAACTCCTTTTTCATAGAGATTGTTAATTCTTTCTCTAATACAAACACGACTAAGATTATACTTGCGGCCTAACTCTGCATAAGATATTCGGCTATCTTCGGCAAGGTCTTTTATTAATTTCATATCTAAATCATCGACCATAATCTATGCCCCCTTTACTAACAAAGTTTCCTGTCTACCTTCAAATAACAGCAATGCCTCTATTTCTTTTCCATGTGATAAAAATAACTTATTAGTTTAAAACTAATCTAAGGCCTTATTTATCAATCTGTCATAAATTAGTGTAAAATTTAGCTAGATAAAGTCCGTACTATCGATTAATATCTTTACAAAATCCTCTAAAAGGCCCTTATCACGCATATTAAATCTATTTTTTCTTGGACTATCTAAGTCAAGGACCCCAATTAATCTTTCTCCAACTACTATTGGCACAACAATTTCTGATCTGGAGGCTTCGTCACAAGCAATATGACCGGTAAATTGATGTACATCTGCTACAAGATATGTTTTTTTGTCTTTTGCTGCACTACCACAGACACCTTTACCAAGTGGAATATGAACACAGGCAGGTAACCCTTGAAACGGCCCTAATAACAGATCCTGGCCTTTTAACAAATAAAATCCTGCCCAATTAAGATTACTCATATTATTATATAATAATGCCGAAGCATTAGCTAAATTAGCAATCATATTCCTTTCATTCATAAGTAAGGCTTTTAATTGTTTATTAATAAGTTGTAATTCACTCTCTGATTGAGACATAATAATAGCCTCCTATTCTACAGACATTTTATCACAGATCATTATCTGTTTCAAAAAAATGTTTTTTTAAAAGTAACAAGAATAAATATTCTTGTTACTTTTATATACATATATATTTAAATAAAAATTCCTCTACTGCTTCTAAAGAGGTATTTATTATATCATCTTTTTTTAGGCCCGCCTCTTTTATCACCTGGGTAAGCGAATTAATATTACCAACGTCTGTATAAAAATGAGCATCACTATTAAGACTAATTGGTACATTGTACTCTTTTGCCAATCTACACATCTCGACTGTTTTCTCGAGACTACCCCTTTTCCCATATCGATATTCATCAAAGGAACTGGCATTTACTTCAAGAATTACATTATTTTCTGCAGCAGCCTGTACTATAGCCAATAAATCAACTGGATAATATAGATTAGCTGGGTGTTTGACATCCTCCCCGCCCGTTCGTTAACACTCACGAACGAGGATTCCTTAAAGGAACTTGCGAGGTTGTCGAATGATTAGAGGACAGTCTATTTCTAGTAGCCCAATATGACTTCGACTTCAGGCTGTGCCATCAGCCCTCCTGAGATAGCCGACTATACATTTCAATAGTATAATCCTAGCA
>JBDNGI010000243.1:0-3746 GCA_041689345.1 Halanaerobiales bacterium | reverse complement strand
CAGGAGTTTCTGTAAAGAAACTGTACCACAAAAGGAAGTCTAAAATCAGCTCGTGGAATACTACTTCGCCACGAGCAATTCATCTCCACCTAAATAAAATATTTAGATGGAGTTTTCTTGCTAAGATTTTTGATAAAAACTAAAATGGAGGTTACTTATATGTCATATGATTATGGATATCAAAGATATGTACCTGTTGCAGAGAAAAAAGCAAAAGCAATAAAAAGCTTCGAAAAATTAAAGAAGAAAAAGCCAGATATTACCCCAATAATTATTAAAAGTAGAAAATTAGCAAGGACATGGTGGGGTGAAGCCTGGAATGACAATTTGGAAAGTTATTCTGACTATGCTAATCGTTTGCCAAGAGGACGTAGTTATGTCCGATATAGGGCTATACTTGATTTAAAAATTAACCCAGAAAAAATTACTGCCCTAGTACATGGTAGTAGTTCAAAACCATATCAAGTAGATATTACAATCAAACCCCTTAGTAAAAACACCTGGAAATCAATAAGTAATTCCTGTGAAGGTAAGATAGATTCACTACAGGAACTTATAGATGGTAAGTTCCCAGAAACACTTAAAGATATCTTCACTACTCAGGGTAAGGGCCTCTTCCCTGCTCCAAAGGAAATATCATTAAATTGCAGCTGTCCTGATTATGCTACTATGTGCAAACACGTAACTGCAGTCCTTTATGGTGTAGGCTCCAGATTAGATGAAGATCCCTCACTCTTCTTTACTTTACGTAATATTAATATTGATGAACTTATATCTCAGGCAATCACACAGAAATCAGAGACACTACTCAAGAAATCAAACAAAAAAAGCAGTAGGGTTATTGACGAGGACGATATTTCTTCTATGTTTGGAATAGATATAAATACAGAGGATGATTGACATCCTCTCCTCCTGTTTTTTTACTCATAAACGAGGATTCCTAAAGAAACTTACGAGGTGATTGCTACTTGAAATATAGAGAGATTCTCCCTTTAACCTCTTCTTAGTTTATTAATTTTAGCTATATCGACACCAGTCAGTTCTTGAATCATATCATCTGAAATCCCTTTTTTTATAGCAGTCTTAACAATCCTAACTTTTTCTGCTTCTATTCCTTCTTCTCTACCTTCTATTCTAGCTGTTTTTAATGTATTCATATTGTCACGATATATCTTTAAACTCTCTTCATATTGAGCCAATTGTTGTTTATTAAAATTAGCAATCTCTGCTGTCACAAAAGCCTTTTTAAAAACTTCTTCATTTAAAATATCAGGTATTTTCTCAAAATCCTCTAGATTCTTAAGAAAATACAACCATTTATCAAACTTACTCTGGAGCTCTGTTTCTTTTTTAGTAAACTTAGGTAACTCAACAAAGATATATGTTAGTTTATCATAAAATACTTCATTTACTTGATTTTTAAGTTTTACTTCATTCAAGAATCCAGGTTCATTCTTCTTTTCACCAAACTCAAAACCCAACAAAGCTACACAATAAACAGGCTGTGAATTAAAATCCCATTCTCCTTTTTCAGCCTGTTCTCTAATAGGGAAAGTTGAATAAAAAACAGCCCGATCCTTAAAATATAACTGTTCAGCATTCTGCATTTCCACTATAAAATGCTTACCTGCTTTATCCACACAGAAGATATCATAAACAGCTTTTCTACTAACAGCTATCTCCCCCAACTTTTCTTTATCAGAAAAAGTAATATCAGCAATTTTATCTTCAATAGGTAAAAGTGAATTTAAAAAGTCAATTAAAAGATCCTTATTTCCTTTTTCTCCAAATAATTTTTTAAAGCCAAAATCAGTAAAAGGATTAATATATTTACCTTTCATTTCATCAACACACCCCTCATTTCTTTTATTATTTTCGCAATATTTAATCACTTTGTTCCACCTCAAATTATATCATAATTTACTTATTCTGTAAATATTATAACGCAAACTTATGTTTGTTGCTAAAATATTTATGCTCTCCTTTACAGCTTAACAGATTCTTCAAATAGACAAACTAAATCCTGAAGACACTGCTCTGCATTAGCATAAGAGGCTGGTGTTTCCAGACAAATAACACCTTTATAATTTTTCTGTTGTAATAGTTTTATAAACTGTCGTAAAGGAAAATTACCTTTTCCAGGAGGAACAAACCTTTCCCATAGTGAATAAGGGTCATCACCATCACTACTGCTGCTTTTTATTTTTTTGAAATCTTTAATATGGACATGTTTTAGATAACTTTCAAGATAGTCATATGATTCTTCAACAGTCTCTTCATGAACCACAGTATGAGCAATATCCCAAATAATATTAATATTTCCTTGATTTACTTTTTGCATAAAACTGGCCATATCCTCACCAGTAGAAATAGTTCCATGAGTTTCCACAAGAATTGACACATCAAGGTGAGCAATTGCTTTAGATACCCTATTTAAAGTAGTGTTTCAAGTGAATCTTCTACCCAATCATTATTTCCCGTAAACAACCTGCCTTTAGGTGCTTTTGCTGCATCTTCTACTAGTCCACCATATTGATCAAGAAAAACTAACTGTAGATATGCAAAACTTTCTTCACCCATATCGGTGGTTTTTAATCGACCGCCCATTCGATAGCGCCTACCTGGCTTAACAGCAACTACCTGCTGCAGACATAATATTCCCGGACGGTCAAACTCCAATCCAGGACAGGGGTGGGGTTGGGCTTTTTCATCCCAGATAACACTACCCCCACCTTCAGAAAGGCCGTCAAGCAGCATTAAATTTGATTAGTAAAGATAGTGAGATTACTGCAGTTGTTGCTTCAAATGATATAAGTGCTCTGGGTATGTTATGGGAATTCCATCAGAGGGATATTAATTTGTCTCCAGCGACCATATCTGGGCACTGGAGATATTCTTACAACTTTCTGTAATATTACAATTGATCTATAATTTATTCTCCTATAACTTACTCTTCTATATAATATTGTTCAGCATGAATATTCATTATTTCTTAAACTAATTCAATCCGTTTTTCATCATCTAATTCAATAGATGCTTTTTCATATAAATCAATTATCTTCTCTATCCTCTCACTAGGTTTAACACCAGAAGCCCCATTAGACCCATAGTAAGAACCAGATAATGGAGCCCATTGATTTGATACACTGACAGGAATATAGTGATCCGGTTTAGAGATCGGATCCATACCATTATTTAAATTATTAAGAGTAATTTGATGTTGACCCGAATTCCTTCTTTCTACAAATAGTGATTGTTGTTCTGCACTAATATTTACTTTTATTCCCACTTTTCCCAAATGTGGTTTAATAATTTCTGCAGAATCCATAGTTAAAGATCTTCCTGAATAAGCAGCTAGAGAAATTGTTAATACCTTTCCGTCAGGTAATAATCTATATCCATCATTATTTTTCTCTGTCAGTCCAAGATCATCTAATAATTTATTGGCCTGTTCAGGGTTAAATTGAGTATTGATTGCCTTACAGTTCATCAATATATTACGTATATCTTGCAATGTTTTTTACATTTTAGAGATATTATATATAATATCAATAGAAGAATTCAGCTTTACTATGGAGATAAATAAAGTGCCTATATTTTGCATATAAAATATAAAAAAGATGACTTCGATATTATATCGAAATCATCTTTTTATTAAGTATACAATTTAATATACCGTTTTGTACCCAGCTTTTTCACTCATAAAAACTATACTCATAAGCTGTATCAAACATTTTTACAATCTT
>JBDNGI010000242.1:0-2799 GCA_041689345.1 Halanaerobiales bacterium | reverse complement strand
CGGAGCAGTTAAGAAGGATAAATACAATAAAAAATAGTTTTAAGGAGATAAAGAAGCAACTAGAATTTATGCCATCATCGGCTGAAATAAGGGTTATCTATGAGACATTAGATTTTCCATTACAATCAGAAGATATTGGGATTGATCAGCAATTACTTCATAATGCCTTACTATATGCTAAAGACTATCGAGATAGGTACACAGTTTTTAAATCTGCTAATGAACTAGGTTTACTTGAAGATTTAGTTGCATTGGTTATTAAGGAATATTAAAAATTTATAATTATCAGACTTAAAAATATAATAAAAATGATAAGATAAAATATTAATGAAATAAAATATTTATCATTTAAAATATATAATAGATTTCTAAAAGAGGGAGTGTTTTTAAATTGAAAAAAGAATTAGAGTTTCCAAAGAGAACTATACATCTTGATTTTCATACTGGTCCTGATGTTCCAGACGTGGGGAAGGAATTTAATTCAGAACAGTTTGCTCAAACTTTTAAAGAGGCCCATGTTGATAGTGTAACATTATTTGCTTTATGCCACCATGGTCATCTTTACTATGATACTGATCATCCAGCTCGTCATCCTGGTTTAGATTATAAGCTGAATTTATTGGAAGAACAGGTAGAGGCATTACATAAGGTAGGTATTAGAGCCCCTATTTATCTTAGTGTTCAGTGTAATGAGTTTGCCGCCAATCAGCATCCTGATTGGATAGCCCTTACTCCTGAATTAAAGCAGGTAAAAATGGGAAACTCTGCTTTTAATCCAGGGTGGCAGATATTAGACATGTCCAGCCCCTATCAGGATTATCTGGCAGATATTCTAGCTACAGTACTTGAGCGTTTTGCCCCTGTTGATGGTATCTTTTTGGATATGTGCTGGGATCAACCGAGTTGTTCTAAATGGGCTATCAGGGGTATGGAAAAGAACGGATATGATCCTCGTAAGAAAGTAGATAGAGATCGATATGCTCGTGAGGTAGTTCATCAATATATGAAGCGTTATCGGGATATGGTGGAGGAAGCCCAGAAGGGACATAAACCGGCAGGTATTTGGTTTAACAGCCGTCCTAAAACAAACTTAGATCAGGAGAAGAAATTCCTGCGACATATAGAAATAGAGGCCCTGCCAACCGGTGGATGGGGTTATGCCTATTTCCCTTATGTAGCTCGATTTGTTAGACCACTGGATCTACCTACTTTAAGTCATACCGGACGTTTTTTCAAAAGTTGGGGTGATAATTCATCTCTAAAACCAGAGATGGCCCTTAAGTATGAATGTTGTCAGATTTTGAGTCAGGGAATGACAAATGGTGTAGGTGATTTGCTGCATCCCCGGGGAGTAGCAGATAAATCTGTTTATAATCTAATTGGAAATGTTTATAGTCATATAGAAGCATGTGAGCCGTATGTGGATGGTGGAGATATACTAAGCCAGATAGGTGTAATTGTTGACCCTGATCTGGGAGACCGCCCTGGACCATCAGGATTGGGTATTACTAGAGCCCTGCAACAATTACGACAGCAGTTTGATATAATCCCTCCTGCTTCAGATATCAATGGCTATGAATTAATAATAATACCGGAAACTACTGTAGTAGAAGGTTTACTAAAAGAAAAATTATAAAACTATTTAAAACAGGGAGGTTCTTTGTTTGTTAGTGGTCAGGCAGCACTTGATAAGCAAGGGCAGCCTATCCTTGAGGAAATGGGTATTGAAGTATCTGGCGAGGCCCCTGCTCATACCTTCCTACATGCCAGAGAAAAAGTAGCTAATGGCCTTGCTGATTACGGCTATGTTATGTATGAAGCTGGTTTTAAAATGAAACCTACAGAAGGTGCCGAAACCCTGGTTCAGATGGGAGAAGCTTATTTTCAAAGAGATTATAATCATTTTTCCGGACATTCCTATACTCCAGAAGATCTTGTGACAGAATATGCTGCAGTAGTTAAGAATAATAAGGTTATTACTGCATCAGTACCTTTAATTGAAGCATATGGTAAACATGCAGCACCAAACTATCGTATTCTTCTGGGAAACTGTATTAAGCAATTAATACCTGAGCCCTTAATAAAAGATGGTGGCCCTAGTCAGTTGGAAACCACTGTTGTTCGTAAAGATGAGAATATTATTGTTCATTTAATTAGCTTTTGTCCAGAACGTAGGGCAGATAATCTGGATATAGTCGAAGATCCTTTCCTACTTGTTGAGATGCCGATTTCTGTCAAGAATGACAAACAACCAAAAAGGGTTTTCCTGGCACCTAATGAAAATGATCTTGAATTCGAGTATAAGGATGGATATGTTCATACTCGTGTGACAGTATTGGATGGGCATAAGATGCTGGTGGTCGAGAATTAATAGAACCTGACGGAACCCTTGATGATGAATGTCTTTATATTTTGAAGAAGATGGCTGAATGGATTAAAGTTAAGGGAGAAGGTATTTTTGAGACTAGGCCCTGGCATATAGCTGCAGAAGGTGATACTGTATTTGAAGCTAAGGAAAGATTTCATGAACCGGAAATAGAATATACTCCAGCAGATTACCGTTTCACACAAAAAGATAACTGTATTTATGCCTTCCAACTTGGTTGGCCGAAAGATGGTACTGCTATCATTAAGAATTTTTCAGCCGGAAGGGGTCAAGGGCTTAAAGTAGTAAATATCAATAATATAGAGCTTTTAGGTTATGATGGTATGTTAAAATTTAATCTGTCAAAAGACGGATTGATAATTACTGGATTACCTGCCGATAGACCAGTGGAATATGCTCACTGTTTTAAAATT
>JBDNGI010000241.1:0-2919 GCA_041689345.1 Halanaerobiales bacterium | reverse complement strand
TACATAAAGATGTGGTGCTGGGTAATGCTGATGGGAAAGTGATTTGGTAAATTTCTACATTCACTGGGATGAAGACACTAAAAATTATTACCTTTTGCTAAAGAGACTGGACGTGATGGTTAGCGTGTATGGGAAATTCAAATTTTAAAATTTGGAATGAATATTTTGATTCAAGGAAAGTCACTCCGAGGTGGGTGAGAAAGGAGAGATTTAAAGTGAATTCTAGAGAAAGAGTAGAAACAGTTCTGCGAGGAAAGAAACCGGATCGGATTCCGCTGGATCTTGGTGGTAGCATGGTTACTGGAATGCACGTTAGTTCTGTCTATAAATTAAGGCAGGCCTTGGGGTTAGATGAACCTGGGACACCGGTCAAGGTGATTGAACCCTTCCAGATGCTAGGTGAAATAAAGCCTGATTTGAAAGAAACGCTGGGGGTTGATGTTATTGGTGTTCTAGGATCTAATAACTTTTTTGGTTTTAAAAATGAAGACTGGAAACCTTGGACTACTTTTGATGGAACCCCGGTCCTGGTTCCAGGGAGATTCAATACTGAGCCTTCTGATAAAGGTGACATCTATATGTATCCAGAGGGAGATAAGTTAGTCCCTCCCAGTGCTCGGATGCCGGAAGGGGGTTACTATTTTGATGCCCTTAATCGCCAGCATCCTGTTGATGACGATAATATTAATGTTGAAGATAATCTGGAAGAGTTTGAACCTATTTCTACTGAGGAACTTGAACATTTTCAACAGGAAGTGGAGAGGGCTTATAGTGAGACTAACCAGGCTATTTTTGCTAGTTTTGGTGGTACTTCTTTTGGTGATATTGCCCTAGTTCCTGCCTGTCAATTGAAAGAACCAAAGGGAATTCGGGGAGTGGAAGAATGGTATGTAAGTACATTAACTCGACGTGATTATATATATGAAGTATTTAACAGACAATGTGCTATTGGCCTTGAGAATATCAAAAAAATATATGATAAAGTAGGGAATAAAATATCATTGGTTTTTGTCAGTGGGAGCGATTTTGGTGCTCAGGAAGGCACTTTTATTTCACCTGAAGTTTATCGTAGTCTATATAAGCCTTTTCATCGGCAGGTAAATGATTGGATTCATTCTAATACTGAATGGAAAACATTTATCCATTCCTGTGGTTCAGTAACAGCTCTTATTGAAGATTTTATAACGGCTGGATTTGACGTGTTAAACCCTGTCCAGTGTTCTGCTGCTGATATGGAGCCGAAGGAATTAAAAGAAAGATTTGGGTCAGAGATAGTTTTCTGGGGTGGTGGGGTTAATACCCAGAAAACATTACCCTTTGGTTCCGAAGAAGAAGTTAAAAAAGAAGTGAAAAAAAGGATTGAAATTTTAGGTAGAGATGGTGGGTTTATTTTTAATCCTATTCATAATGTACAGGCTGATACTCCGATTGATAATCTACTAGCTATGTATGAGACATTTAAAGAAAATGCTGTTTATTAAAAGTTTGATCTAAGACATTGTTAAGAGAAACCAGGGTGTGACCACGGTGTTCCACATGATATTTCCTGGCCAAATTTTGTTGAATATGCTCGACTACTGGCAAAATTGACTGGCTGGCTATAAGATAGTCATCAGGCTGAAGAAGTTTGTATTCTTTACCTAGAAGATAATGATCATTATCTTCTTATTTACTTTTTATTATATAGCTTCCTATATTTCAATGGTGAATAATTAGTTATTTCTTTAAAAATTCTACCAAAATGAGTCAGGTTATTATATCCAACTTTTCCTGCTATTTTACTAACATTTAATTTAGTTTGCTGTAATAACCTGCGGGCTTCTTTAACCCGGACGTTATTTTTATATTCAACAAAATTGAACCCGGTAACCTGTTTAAAGGTTTTACTGAGATAAGTAGGGCTATAATTGAAATTCTTAGCAATACTTTTCAAAGTTAAATCTTGATTATAATTAATATTAATATAACTAGCAATCTCTGATATCTTTTCATAGGTCTGGTCTGGATGCTCGGCAGGTGATGAGATATCTAGTTCTGTCTGTCGATTAAGGAAAACAAGTAGTTCCAGAAGAAGTATTTTGAGATAACTAGTATAACCCTTATCTTTTCCCATCTTTTCTTTAATCATTTTAAAGAGGTGGTTTTCTAGCCAGATCTGTTTTTCAATATTTATTGATAAAATATGCTCTCTTTTGAAACAGGAGTAGAGGTCAATATCATTTATTCCTTGAGAAAGTGGTTTGAGAAAACTATCGTTGAATTCAATTAAAATTCGTTGATGATCAGGGTTATCTGCATCAATAGTTCTATGTAAGATATTTTTATCTATTAGTACAATATCGCCTTTCTTTACTCTGTATGTTCGATTTTCAATGAAGTAGTAACGTTCCCCTTCTAACAGATAATAAATTTCCGGTCCTTCATGGTAATGCTTTTTAGGCATACTATGAGTTCCACCTTTTCTCGCGACATGTCCTATTATCAGTTCTTTATTATTTATTTCTGGCATATTATTTCATCCTTTTCAAGTAAGCGCATTAAAATTACTATTATATTTCTTAATTTTACCACAAAAAATGTAGAAAAACAATCAATACCACAAATAATGTCTTGTTATTATTCGTTTTTTAATGTATATTTTAGATAGAGATTTATTAAGGTCTCAGAGTAGATATAAAAAGATATCTAGTGTATTGAAATAATAGTATTCATAGTATTTTAAGTGGCTTTTTTGTACGGTTTTGAACTACGAATAATTTATATATAGTTTAATTATTCGTAGTAGTTATAGTAGTTTAAGTGCTATAATTAGTCATTACAGTATAGGGAGGCAACAAATAATGAAAGTAGTTAAAGTAATGACTGAAGAACAAAAAGAAAGGTATTATGTTTCTGATGACGATGGTTTACCAATTCAAG
>JBDNGI010000240.1:0-7766 GCA_041689345.1 Halanaerobiales bacterium | reverse complement strand
TCTGTAGTGTTAATTTTATGAGTATTATATAAGTCTTCTAATACTAAAATAGCTTCTTTTATATTATTTTCTAAATATAAATTAATACCAAATTTATACCTCCAATAGTTATTTTCCGGATTATTCTTAATAATTTTTCTAAGGTAATTGTTTGACAAAACTATATTTCCCTTTTCCTTTGTGATAAAATATAGATTTTTTAAAGCAATATCTGAATTAGGGCGAAAGTTTAAGATAAATTCATATTTTGTTTGAGCATCAGAAATATTACCCTGGTAATACTCAGACTTTGCTTGATCAAGTAATTGCTGTATATTTTCATCTGAAAGATTTTTTTCTTTTTTAATAAAAGCCTGTTTATTATTTTGGGCACCTATAATATAATAATTAAAAACTACAATTACAAAACTTAGAATTATTGCTAATATAAATATAAGAGGATATTTTTTAATCATATTTTAACTCCTTAATTGTGATATTATTATTACCATTAATATATATTTAAAATTTACTAGTAATAATTAAATTATTAAATAGTATATTAGTCTCTAATATACTATTTCTCTATTTAATTATTAAATCCTCTTTCCTAAATATACCTTTAAAAGAAGGAATTTTTTAGTAAACATAGAATAAAGAATATATAATATTATATTTGTTCTGAAAAGTCCTGATGTTTTTTCAGGTTATATATATATACTTATCCGAGAGGGGGGGTAAGGAGTGGGAACAGAAAAATATACAACTTCAGAAGCAGCAAAGATACTTAATGTGGCGCCTTCTACTTTAAGGTATTGGGAATCGGAGTTAGGGAATATTTTGAATATAGCTCGTAATGAAAATGGGTATAGACAATACTCTGACAAAAACATAGATACATTAAAGGAAATCAAAATTTACTTATATGAACAAAAATATTCTATTAAACAAGTACGTGAAATACTTAATATGGAAGAAAGTAAGCAAGATATAGCTGCCACTATAGTAGGTAATTCAAATCCCAAATTAAATAATTTAGTAGATGCTTTATTGGACAAATTTGATGATATAGAAGATGGGATTAGTGAGTTAAAAGATGGTCAAAGACATTTAAAGGAAGAATATTTGCAGGCTGTAAAATTACTAAGTATAACTCAAGAACGTAGAGATCGAGAATTAGTCAAAGAAATACGTCGTAGACTAAGTGATAAAAAAGATAAAAATACTAGTTTACTGCAAAAATTATTGCCTTGGAGTCATAAAGACGATTAAAAAAAGGACAAATCTTCCGTATGATATCGGGAGATTTGTCCCTTTTTTTGAAATATAGCATAATACAAGCTTTTGCATGTTTACAGTGTATTCTTTGGAAAATATTTGCAGTGTTGAGATAATATACAGTTTTGACAATTGGGATTCTGTGCCTTACAAACCCGTCTTCCGTGGTAAATAAGCCAGTGGTGCATATCCGCCCATTTCTCTTTCGGGATTTTTCTCATCAATTGTTCTTCAACATGATAAACTTTATCACTTTTTACTATACCAAGACGATTAGCAACTCTAAAAACATGAGTATCTACTGCGATGGCATTTTTATTAAAGGCGCAAGCTAATAAGACGTTAGCTGTTTTTCTACCAACACCAGCTAATTTCATAAGATCTTTTCTATTATCTGGTACTTCTCCATTAAAATCTTCTAATAGGATTTTACTGGTTTCGATAATATATTTACTTTTATTTCTATACAAACCAATACTATTAATTTCCCTCTGAAGTATTTCTTCTTCTAACTGATAAAAGGCCTCTGGTTTATTATATTTCATAAAAAGTGTAGCAGTAACCTTATTAACTTGTTTATCAGTTGTTTGGGCTGATAAAATAGTAGCTATTAACAACTCAAAGGAAGTAGTATAGTTTAGTTCTGTTTCGGCTTCTGGATACTCTTTATTTAGTAACTTAATTATTTCTTTAACATCTGTAGAAGTCATAAATATAATCCTTTCTTTTTTCAATATATTTATAGTATGTGTTTCAAAAATATAGATTCCCTCATAACGCATGGATGGGGGCTACTCTATTCTGAAAAAGCACTACCACCAATAAACTCTTTTAATATAGAAACTCGGGGTATATCCTCATCTTCTATCATTAAAAAGCATTCCAATAAATCTAATAAACGCTCTGCCTGATAATAACTATTCTCTTCTGAAGAAATAGCCTCTAATAAAGGTACTGCATATTTCTTTAAAACTGATAATTCATAGATTAAAGCAGAATTAAACATTACATCGGCATTTTCTTGAAATGGAAAAATATTTATCTCTTCACCTCGCCTCACTCCAGGCCACCAATCTAAGGTCATAGCAGCAGAACGATTGCGAAAATAATGGTCCCTAACAATTCGTCTGATTAATCGTGCATCTGTAGTAGGAATTCTATTATGTCGATCAATATTTATTTGAGTAAGGGTACTAATATATATTTTAAATTTATTTTCTTGAGGAATAATAGCTGTAAGTCTTTCATTAAGACTATGTATCCCTTCAATAATAATTGGCTGGTCTTCATTTAATTGTAAAAAATCTGCTCTATACTCCCTTTTCCCACTATGAAAATTAAATATTGGTAGTTCAACCCTTTTACCCTGTAACAGAGCTATTAATTGCTGATTAAATAGGTCTAAATCGATTGCCTCGATTGTTTCATAGTCATAATTACCTTCTTCATCTAAAGGTGTATCTTCTCTATTTAAAAAATAATTATCAGTAGAAATGGAGACTGGTCTTATTCCATTTACTCTTAATTGAATTGATAATCTCTGAGCAAATGTTGTTTTTCCAGAAGATGACGGACCTGCAATTAATATTACCCTGTTTTTATCTACTTTATCAGTAATAGTATCAGCTATATTAGCAATCTTTTTCTCATGAAAGGCCTCATTAACACGGATTAAATCGTGATATTTATTATCTTTTACAATTTGATTTAAGTCACTTACATTAGAGACACCAACAACTTCTCCCCACTTTTCATATTCATAAAAGATTTTAGCTAATTTAGTTTGTTCTATAAATTCTGGTACCTCACAGGGCTTACCCCTTTGTGGAAATAATAAAACAAAACCTGGTAAACGTAAATGTAAATCAAATCTATCAAGAATACCTGTATTTGGAACCATATTGTAAAAATAGTAGTCAAAGTTACCATCTAGTTCATATACTGGTATTTGATCTTTCTTAAAGTAATTTAAAACATCAACTTTATCAAGAAAACCTTGTTTTGTTAGTATGTCTCTTAAGTCATTCTTTTTCATAAAATGCTTATTTATTGGTAGATCATTTTCAATAAGTTCAAACATTTTTCCTTTTATTTTTTCTAAATCTTCTTGACTAAGTGCTGAATCTTTATGTAATTCACAGTAGATTCCATTACTGAGAGAATGTTCTATAGATAACTTAGAATTAGTAAAAATATCATAAATTGCTTTTGTCATAATCATAAAGAGGCTTCTACGATAAATTCGATTACCAATTTCATCATTTATAGATAAAAACTTAATTGTGGAATCTTCTTCTAAAGTAGTTGTTAAATCACATAAGCGATTATTAACAATTGCACCTACAATTATTTTGCTATCATACATATCTATATCTTCTAATATTTCTATTAATGTCCTCCCTTTTGATAAATCAAATTCTTTATTTGCAATTTTTATTTTAATCATTTATCTCACCTCAGGTATCTTTATTTAAAATATTCTTTATTTCTTTTAGTACTATTTTATTATGTTCGCTTTTATAATGTTCTTTAATAATAATTATAATACCATCAGCTTTTATTTGGCCTAATGCCCAAACCGCGTATGCCCTTAGTATAGGAGATGGGTTTTTTAATACCCTCTCTAGTAAAGGAATATATTCATTATCTCCTTTGTTTCCTAGATTTATGATAGTATTTCTCTTAAGTATTCTTAAGCCTCGCCATGATAGCGCAGAATTTTTCCATTCTAGAGGAATATTATTCTTTGTAAATTGCAATATAGTTTCTATATCACTCTCTAAAACAGGTATGAATTCCTTATGAATATTTACAGGTATATCATTATTATATGGACAAACATCTAAACATGTATCACAACCCCATAATCTATTATCAATATCCTTTCTTTCTTCTTCTGTAAGGATACCTTTTTTCTGAGTTATATAGCTTAAACATTTATCTGGATCAAGATGATAAGCCTTTAATGCACCAGCAGGACACTTAATCAAACAACGATTACAATTACCACATTGTGCCTCCATCGCCTTATCATACTTTAATACTAGATTAGTAATTATTTCCCCTAAAAAAAGATAAGATCCATACTTAGGATTAATTAGGTTATTATTCTTTCCTATCCAACCTAGTCCAGCTCTATAGGCTATTTCCCTATCTAAAATAGCCCCTGTATCTGAATATGCGACTGCTTCCACTTGAGGATCAATCTTGTTTAGGTAAGCTAATAGTCTATCCATTTTCTCATTAATAATTTTATGATAGTCTATTCCCCGTGCATATAGGGATATAAATTGCTTACAAGTATTTTTATTTTGAGTATTATCGATCACATCATCTTTACTGGCATAAGAGATTCCTAATGAGATAATAGATCTTGCAGAACTAAGGTGTTCACGTGGGGTTGTTAACTGTTCTATATTATCACTTACGAATTCTGATAGTTTTCTTTTTTTTATTAAGCTATAAGCCCTTGTAAAGGGTTCTGGAGAACAAATACCCACAAGATCAAAACCTATTTCCTTTGCTTTTTGTTTTATTTTTATTGTTGTATCTTTCTGATTATATAATTTCATTTTATATTCTCCCGGAGTATTAATATTATCATTCTGCCATTGTTGGCCTCATAAAGGGATAAGACTAAAATAGTACGAGTAGGATTGCAACTACTATTTCCAAAAATTTGCAAGGTACATTATAGAATAAGCCCAGACAAGTAGTCTGGGCTTATTCTATACAATATTTTAAAATAATTAATTATCTTTTTTTTCTTTACTAGATTTCATAGCCTTACTTACAGTAATAAAAAGGCCACCATATAAAACAACACAAGCGAATATTAGCATTACTATAGCGGAAAATTCCATGAATTATCTCCCTCCTTATACCTTAGCTGACTTGTCTAACTCAGCAGTTTCATATTTAGAGTGTAATTTAGCCATTACAAATGATAATATTGCAACACCTATCATCATACCCCAGCCACCTATCCATTGATATTTAAGAGCATAACCCCCATACAATGTTGTAACATCACCGATGAAGTAATTTAGCAGTAACACTACAAGAATTATAGGTAGAACTTTAATCATATATGTCCACCATTTACCTATCTTATATTCTGAAATAGGATTAATATATTCTCTTAAAGATTCTGTATTATAGAACCAGCCAAGGGCAACAGCCTCAAGTATACCACCTATAATTAATCCATAATTATTTATATAGTGGTCAATAATATCTACCCAATATAATCCTGCTTTTGTTGCAAATAGTAAACTTATTAATGCAAGAACAGCAATAACCCAGAAGGTCGTTTTTTGTTTATCTGTTCCCCATTTATCAGCTACACCTGCAACAGTAGATTCTACTAGTGAAAATGCAGAGTCAATACCTAATGTCAGTAAGGTAAGGAAGAATATAAAACCAAATATAGCTGCCATAATAGTCCCACCTGGCAACATATTAATGGCATTTGGAAATACACTAAATGATAAGCCTAATCCACCAGCAGCCACATCAGCTATAGCTACTCCCTGTTCTTGAGCCATATAACCTAGTGTACCAAAAATTGCAATACCAGATAAGAAACTTACACCAGAATTAGCAAATACAGTTATTAAGGCATTATTGGTAATATCAGAATCCTCAGGCATATAACTAGCATAAGCATACATGATACCCATACCAAGACTTAGTGTAAAGAATACCTGGGCATATGCCTCTATCCAAACACGTGGATTTAACAATGCTGAAAAATCCGGTTTCAAGTAAAAATTCAAACCAGCCATAGCCCCAGGGAGAGTAATGGCTCTAAGCATAAGGATAACAAGAAGAATTATAGGGGCACTAACAGTATATAAAACAACTTTACCAACACTGTTTGTACCTTTTCTTAAAATAAAATAAATACTTATCCATGTTGCAGCAAGACCTAATAAAACTGGAATACTAAAGCCGCCTAAATTACCAGGACTATCAGATATTTTCAAAACATTTCCAGTAAAATAACCCCATGAGTCACTGCCCCAGGCAACATTTAAAGATGCTATAAGATAGTCCCAAATCCAGGCCATAATACCAGCATAATAAGCCACAATAACAAAGGCTGATATAACTGGCCACCAACCAAATGGTTGAAAACTCTTTTTGATTTTAGACATGGCTGTAGGTGCACCTGCCTGATTTTTTTGACCAACAGAAAATTCAAGTATTAGTAATGGAATTCCTGCTGTTAGTAATGCTACAAAGTATGGAATTAAGAATGCTCCACCCCCATTTGCATAAGCGACATATGGAAAGCGAATTGCATTACCTAAACCAGCAGCTGATCCAATAGCAGCAAGAATAAATGCTGCCCTATTTCCCCAACGTTCTCTTTTCATTTCTCAATTACTCCCTTCTTTGATTAAAATTTAATACACAAGTCAGTCTTAAAAAAATTTACTCCTAAAACATAAAAACTTGTCCCTGCTAGCTACTCTGAACACCACCTCCAATAATGACTACTAAATTATAAGGTATCAATAAAAAAGACAATAATAAGATATATAAGTCCCACTTATATTTTTCTTAATAATACTTAGTGTATGCATAATTAGTATAATTGGCTAGAACGGCAAGTGTAATTATTAAGTATTATTTATATAGTATAAAATTTTATATTTATAACAATATTATATCTATTGAAATTAATAAATGCAAGTATAGCCGATACTTTTTTGAATAAAGAAGACTGATCTAGATGGAATTTTAAAATACTGAATCATAATTACACGTGTTCCTTGACTTGGCAGCACTTACATCCACAAGTAGAATTAATACCAAGCTATTTTAACCCAACTTTTAGTAAAATAGATGCTAGCTTTGTAATATTAATATCATTTAATTATTGATCTAACCATTTGTTCTTCAATGATTAGTTCCTCATACCTATTATGTATATCATTAAAATCTATATCCTGCATAATATTAAGGATATCAAAGTAATTAATTCCCTTAAAATTATATGAGATAAACTGGGAAGCTACTGCTTCAAAAGAGTTAAATGTTTCTACATATTCACCTAAATTCTTTTTATAAATTCGATCAAATTGTTCTTTGGTGATATTCTTTATTTTAGTTTTAAATCCCTCTAATATTTTCTGAAATAAGAGATCTGGATCTTTTGTTTTCCCACCGAGCAATAGATAAGAATAACCTTTTTCCAAGACATAATAATTACTAAAATGATCATCAACCAAACCCTGATCATATAAATCTTGATATAGGTCTGAACTTTTTCCAATTAGAAGATCAATTAACATTTCTGTAGCAAAATCCTGTTTTATCATCTGCTTTGTATCCTTTGGTATCTTTTTTTCTTTAATTCCTAGCCTGAATAATGGTTCAGATACATCCATATTAGCAGTAATAAAATCATTATGAATAGTAGTAGGCTCTTCAGGGTATATACGTTCAATTTTTTCATATTTATTAAAATTCTTATCACCCTGATTTTCTTCTATTTGTTT
>JBDNGI010000239.1:0-4743 GCA_041689345.1 Halanaerobiales bacterium | reverse complement strand
GGAATAAAAAACTTTGAAAATGTACCCATTAATATAACACGCTTGTTTTTATCTAATTCCTTTATATATGGTAAACGCGGACCATAATACCTTAGTTCACTATATGGGGTATCTTCTAGAATATAAAAGTCATATTCCTCTGCTAGTTCTAATACCCTTTTCCGTTTTTTAAGGGATAATTGTATTCCAGAGGGGTTCGAATAATCTGGAACTAGATAGATAAATTTCACCGTTTTACCTTCCTGTTGGCATCTCTTAAGTTCTCTTTCCAACAATTCAATATCTATCCCATCTTCTAGCATATCCAGGCCAATTACCTCTGCTTCATAACTTTTAATCGCCCCAATGCCGCCTACATAGCCCGGCTTTTCTACAAATATAACATCACCTGGATCAATAAATATTTTACTAACTAAATCAATACCCTGTTGTGAACCTGTAGTAATGATTAGTTGCTCAGGACTGGTTTTTAGTCCCCTATTATTTAAAAACTCAACAAGATACTCTTTTAATTCTAAGTTACCATCAGTACTACTGTATTGAAAAACATTACAACCTATATTATCAAAAAGATTGTTAGTGATATCAGATAATTCATCAAATGGAAAGATATATTCATCTGGAATACCCCCGGCAAAAGAAATAATATCATCTCTAACAATCAGACTCATCAGACCTGCTAATTCACCATTACCCATTTCATTAACCCTAG
Organism: Halanaerobiales bacterium; assembly: GCA_041689345.1. Classification (GTDB taxonomy): domain Bacteria; phylum Bacillota; class Halanaerobiia; order Halanaerobiales; family DTU029; genus JBDNGI01. The sequence goes on along the minus strand of JBDNGI010000239.1, from coordinate 4,031 downwards.
TAGCTAATTTATTCTTCAACATATTTTTTCTTCCCTCCTCAATAACTTCTCCAAATCTCCTTTATACCTTCTTCTATTAAGTCTTCATTTGTACATGAAAAGTTTAGTCTTAATCTATTAACATCCTTTTCCTTTGTTTATTATATTTATTTATTATCTTCTCTATATGTTCAGCTATAATAAATATTTTAATATAAAAACGCAAAACACCCCTGCAAATTGCAAGGGTGTCATTATCAACACGGTACCACCAAGCTCCACTATTATGACTTAAGAAAAACATAATAGTCTCACATTAATATTTCATAATGAAATATTTTCATTAACGGTATTAACCGGATATTCCTATTAAGTCATCATACAGTAACCTTTCAGAATTCATCTCAAGGGTGGCTTAATCCCTTTCATAGATTTATATATATTATGTTTTTATTAATTTCTCTATTAAAAAAGAAATAAAACTCTATTTTGTTGCTACCGAATAATATTAATTTATCTACTAAGAATTTTTAAGCATCTTAACAATCTCGTCACCTAGTTCAGAAGTACTTAGTGCTCCACCCATATCTCTAGTTAGCACGTTTTCATTAAGTGCTTTTCTAACAACTGCATCTACCTTACTATTTAATTCACTATGACCAAGATACTCAAGAATCATACCTGCTGACATAATTGCAGCTAATGGATTAGCAATATTCTGTCCTGCTATATCTGGAGCAGAACCATGAACAGGTTCAAACATAGAAACTGTATCAGGATTAATATTTGCTGAAGCTGCAAGACCCATACCGCCCTGTATTTCTGCACCAAGGTCAGTTATTATGTCCCCAAAAATATTACAGGTAACAATAACATCGAATATCTCAGGATTTCTGACCATCTTCATAGTAATGGCATCTACTAAATAATGATCAGATTTAACATCTGAATAATTTTTAGTCATTTCTTTGAATGCTCTCTGCCAGAGACCATGTGCATAAGTTAGAACATTACTTTTGTCGCAAAGAGTTAACTTGCCACCAGTCTTCTGAGCGTATTCAAAGGCATATTTAATAATACGATCAACACCTTTACGTGTTGAGATCATCTCTTGTGTAGCTATCTCATCAGGGGTATCTTTCTTCAAATTACCACCAATACCAACATAAATCCCTTCAGTGTTTTCTCTAACAACCATAAAATTAATATCATTAACACCCTTATTCTTTAAGGGGGTAAATTTTTCATTATATAATTTTACAGGCCTTAAGTTAACGTATTGATCAAAATAAAAGCGTAGTTTTAACAATATACCCTTCTCCAATACTCCGGGTTGAACAGCGGGATCCCCCACAGCACCAAGATATATTGCATCAAAGGTCTCCAGCTTATTTAATTCTGCATCTGGAACTAAGTCACCTGTTTTTAAATAACGGGCTGCACCAAGGTCAAATTCCTCAAAAGAAATGTTTAAATTGTTTTGAGAATTAAAATACTCTAAGACCTTCATACCCTCTCTAACAACCTCTTTTCCTATACCATCACCAGGTATTAAAGCTATTTTCGGCATCTAACCCACCTCCTTTTTGACCTTTTCAATCAGGCCACCAGCTTTGATTAATTCCTGCATATATTCAGGAAATGGTTCAGCTTGAAAGGTTTTATTAGTTTCAGTATCTGTAATCTTACCTGTATCCAGGTCAACTTCTATTTCGGTAGTAGGCTTAATATTCTTAGCCGCCTCTTCAGAAACAAGAATAGGAAGACCAATATTAATGCAATTACGATAAAATATTCTAGCAAAACTCTCAGCAATTACACAAGAAACCCCTGCAGCTTTAATAGCTATTGGCGCATGCTCACGTGAACTACCAGAACCAAAATTCCTGCCACCAATAATTATGTCTCCATCTTCCACTTGCTTAGCAAAATTTTCATCTATATCTTCCATACAATGTTTAGCCAACTCTTTAGGATCTGAACTATTTAGATAACGAGCAGGTATAATAACATCAGTATCCACATTATCTCCATATTTAAATACTTTTCCTGTTAACTTCATTACATAACCTCCTCTGGATGAGCTATATAACCCTTAATAGCTGAAGCTGCTGCTACAGCAGGATTGGATAGGTACACTTCACTCTCAGGATGACCCATTCTTCCAACGAAGTTACGATTTGTGGTTGCAATGGCCTTTTCTCCCTTAGCTAAGATACCCATATGTCCACCCAGACATGGTCCACATGTTGGTGTACTAAAGGCCACACCGGCATCAATAAATATCTCTACAAGTCCTTCCTTTACTGCCTGTTTATATATCTCTTGAGTACCAGGGAAGATAATACATCTTACATCCTGATGTACTTTATTGCCTTCTAGCACTTCCGCAGCTATTCTTAAGTCTTCAATACGACCATTAGTACATGAACCAATAATAGACTGGTCTATCTTAACATCTCCAGCCTCACTTACTGGATGTGTATTTTCTGGAAGGTGAGGGAAAGCAACTTGTGGTTCTATTTTGCTTACATCATATTCAATAACCTTGGCATACTTAGCATCTGAATCACCACTATATGAGGTATATTCACGAGTAGCCCTATCTTTCAAGTAATCTTCAGTCGTATTATCACAAGCAATAAGACCACATTTACCTCCAGCCTCGATAGCCATATTGGACATAGTCATTCTTCCATCTATAGAAAGATTATCAATCACTTCACCAGTAAACTCCATAGCTTGATACAATGCCCCATCTACACCTATATCACCAATTGTGTATAGAATTAAATCTTTACCACTTACCCAGGGATTTAACTCCCCTGTATAAACAAATTTAATAGTTTCAGGAACCCTAAACCACAGATACCCTGTTGCCATAGCTGCAGCAATATCTGTACTCCCAACACCTGTAGCCAATGCATTTAATGCACCATATGTACAGGTGTGAGAGTCCGCTCCTACAATAATCTGTCCTGGTAAGGCTAGACCCTTTTCTGGTAATAAGCAGTGTTCTATACCCATCTGACCTATTTCAAAGTAGTTAGTAATTTCATATTTACGAGCAAATTCTCTGATCATTTTTGCATGCTCTGCCGACTTGATGTCTTTATTTGGCGTAAAGTGGTCAGGCACGATAGCCACTTTGTCCTTATCAAATACCTTATCAACACCAATTTTATTAAATTCTTTAATTGCCACAGGGGTTGTTACATCATTGCCAAGTACCATATCAACCCTGGCATTAACTATCTGACCTGGTTTTACTGTATCATACTCAGTATGAGCTGTGATTATTTTCTCTACCATCGTCATTCCCATATGAATTCCTCCCTTATTTTACTTATATTTTCGAACAGGATTCAGGCGAAACTACCACCTTCATTAAGTCTTCTTTACCCTTATGACTAATTGCCATTAATATCTCCCTTTTTGCGACTGCAAGTAGCAATAAGTCCCAGGATTTATTCCTCTAATTTTCAGTAAAACAAATAACCCTGAAACTAAGAAATCACTTTACCCTAATGACTAACTGTTGCTAATTTACTAGTGTTTATGATTTGCAAGCAACAGTAAGTCCCAGGATTTGTTCCTCTAAGTTTCAGTAAACAAATAGCCCTGAAACTAAGAAATCACTTTAACACAGTCATATACTTATTAATAGCATCTAGATATGCCAGTGCGCTGGCATAGGTTATATCGGTCTGTGCTGAATGTCCGATATATGTCTTGCCGTCAATACCAAGCTTAATAATAACCTCTCCGAGGGCATCTGTTCCCTCAGTAATAGCATCAATTTTATATGAAATAAGTTTAAGATTATCTATCTTAACAATATCATTAATACCCTTAAAAATCGCATCTACAGGACCATCACCACTACAAGCAGCTGTCTCTAAGACTTCATTTTCTCTTTTCAGCTTCAAAGTAGCATTAGGAAGAATAGTATTACCGGTATTTACAGATACATATTCTAATTCGTAGACACTTTCAGCAGAATATATTTCATTATTAATTAAAGCCTCAATATCAACAGCATTAAGTTTCTT
>JBDNGI010000238.1:0-2943 GCA_041689345.1 Halanaerobiales bacterium | reverse complement strand
TTGTACGGCATTTTCAACAGGATCCCAACTAATGTTATTTCTTACTAGATCAGTAGATACACTGACAATGATGATTGCTCTCCAGAGTGGAGTTAAAGCTAAAGATCTGGAGGATTTAAAAATCACTGTAAAAGGGAAATCAAAGGATTAATGATGACTGATTTCCCGGAGATATCTAATAAATACTGGACCAGGAAAAAGGTCAACTTTGGTTTCAATAACATTAGTTGGGATCCTGTTGAAAATGCCGTACAATATTCGGTTTACCGCTCTAGCTCTGAAGGAGATCCAGCTACAACTGGAAAGATTGCCGTAATTGGTGATACCAATCTGGAAGATACTGGCCTAGCTGCAGAAGGTGATGAGCCTACTGAAAATACTGCTTTTGATCATTACGGTAAATCTGGAGATTATGACTTTGTAACCCTGTAAATTAGTTTGGTGTTGATCAAGAGAAAGACCGTATTCGTACGGTCTTTTTCTCTTATAAAGTTTTTTCTTTTATAAAATGGGAGGTTAGTGAAATGCCTAAAGAAGATAGTCTAAGATTAAAACTTAAAAACCCCTCTACTGGTGAGTTCGATTGGGATAAAAGCTGGTGGGAGAATACGAATATCCTGGATAAACATCCAGGGATAAAAGTTGTCACCTCTTCTACCCTGCCTGACGATCCCTGGCTTGGTCAATTTGTCTTTAATGTTGATACACACAGTCTATTGGTCTGGAATGGCTACAACTGGGTTGATCAGTCCTCAGGTATGTTTGATTATGTCCAGGTCGGAGAAGATATCGATGCTGGTAAGGTGGTTTATATAGATAAGGATGGCCGGATATATTGTGCCAGTAATACTCTTCCTAAAGATTATTATTTACGGGTGTTGGGGGTGAGTATTAATGAGATAAAAGCTGATGAGTTTGGACTTATTAAACGAAGTGGTTTGATTAAAAATCCTAATTGGGATTTGGAAGCTGGGCAGATCTATTACTTAGGCTTGGATGGTGGTATTACTGATAAAGAGCCTAAGAAAAAACTGCTTATTTCTGTTGGGGTGGCTTTTAGTTTTGATTCTTTGTCTATACGGATTGTTGCTGTTTAGTTTGGGAGAGCGTTATAACTAAACTTTTTATCCAAATCATAGAAATTAACACAACCGCTGCTGCCTAATCAGCGGTTATATCAGTTAGTAACGAATTCTCACTTCATTTAAAGCTTTATATCGGTTTGGTACCTCTTGCTGAATTGCTGTATAAATATTATTGTTTTTATTTAAATCTTCGATAGTGACCACTAATGCATAATTTAATGGGAAATCATCTTCTAAATCCCATCTTATAGACATTTGCAACCATATTTGCCAATCACCAGGATTAAACTGTGAAAATGTATTACTAAAAGTTTGATATACATCCCATTTATATCTTCCCTCAGAAGGAGTAGGATTACCAAGACTTAATTGTTCTTTTGTATCAATCTTTTTTAAAGAAGCACTAATGTAAGCTTGCGAATACCCTGTACCTTTATCTTTTTTAAAAGGAATATCACTTACACAAGTAACTTTTACTCTACAAGTTCGAATTCCTTCTTCTTCAGCCAGATTTGATGGCATATAAAACTTAACTCTTTTCTTAGTATAGCAATTCAAACTACCCACTCTTACAAATGTTACTTTGTTATCATTTGATTCTAAAGCATCATTAAGATTTAGAACACCATTACTATATACTTTTCGTACTAATTCTTTTTCATCTAAAGCAAGATCAGAGATATCAAATAAATAATCAGAATTTTGTATGAGTAATGCTTTAGATAATATATTTCTGTTTGGTATATTATCTGGTATTTTATTTTTTATTATAGCAAAATCTCCGCTATAATTGGTGTGGCATAGCTTGTACCACAATCATGACAAATCTCTCCATTAATCGTTGGTATTAATGAAGAATCATCATCTGGTACTATATCAATTTTATTCTTAGAATCATAGTGAATATTGCCACCAAACGCAACAATATCTGGTTTTTGAATTCCTCCAAGTCCAAAACCAATTCTCGAGAATGGTGCAATTTCATTTTTGCCAGATATACTTTGTAAAATGTTTTCTGAACAATAAGAACCTACAGTAAGACCTAAAAAACTATCAGCTGGTGAAGATAATCTTGAATCATCATCATCAATAACATCATTAAGATTATCATATATTCTATATAATTTATGATTTCCAGATGAAATTATAAACTGGACATCTTCTTGTTTCATAAGGTTGTCTAATTCATATGCTAATATACTTATAGAATAATCATCTATGGGAACATTACTATTAAAAGATAAATCAAAAACAGATGTATATTGCTTTAAGTAAGTTACAGCATCTTTTATTCTCTTTATAAATTTATTAAAAGGAACACTTTTTTTACCATCAGATATAACACCATTAACTATTTTAACCCGTGGCTTTAACTCCCCTAATTCAATTTGTTCATTTAAGGTGTCAGCAAACATGGCACAAGCAGCACAACCTGTTCCATGGTACGTACTTGTATTAGCAATGTCATCTGGAGACCATCTTTCTATTAAAAAATCATTCAATGGAGATTCACCAAAATCAACAGCACTATCTAAAATTCCAACAACTGGTAAGCCATCAAAATCTATATCATTACTTATTTTAATTTGATCAAAGTCCCTATTGTTAGATTGATTACTGTCAATTTGAAAAAAATTGGTTTGCTCTATTCTGAAAATCATATCATCATCAGATAATATATCAATTGTAGAACTATTAATCAAAGCCCTCATCACGGGTGTCTTATCTGTTAAATAGTATGGTTCTTCTTGAATTTCACCATTTGAATCAATGATTATTTTATTAATATACTCAATTGTTTGCTTATATGTATTTTCGGAAAAATTCGGCAGTAGTTGTATTTGGATATCTATTTTTT
>JBDNGI010000237.1:0-5072 GCA_041689345.1 Halanaerobiales bacterium | reverse complement strand
ATCTGTGGGCCTTGAGCCACAGGATATGAAATTTAAGGGTGAGGAAAGTTATCTGTTTATTGGTGATAACAATATAATTAGAGAAAATGTAACAATTCACCGCGGCACTGAAGAAGGTGGAGGAGAGACCTGGATTGGTAACGACAATTTACTAATGGCATACTGTCATGTTGCCCATGATTGTCAATTGGGTAATCATATCATTATGTCAAATGCTACTAATCTTGCAGGTCATATTACCATTGAGGACTATGCAGTATTGGCTGGATTAACCGGGATTCACCAATTTGTTAGAATAGGTAAGATGTCTATGGTTGGGGCTCATTCCAAGGTTGTAAAAGATGTACCACCATATATTTTAGTTGATGGTCATCCGGCTCGGGTAAATGGAATAAATGTTGTAGGGTTACGCCGTAATGGTATTAAACCAGAATTAAGACAGGAAGTAAAACGTGCTTATAAAATACTATATAGATCTAACTTGAATATTACTCAGGCAATAGAAAAAATGGATCAAGAATTTGATGCCAGTGAAGAGATTGAACATTTCTTGAGATTTTTAAGAAATGCTCAGCGGGGTATCTGTCGTTAAGCTAGAGAAGAGACGGATTTTAAGGACCTTCGATTTTTTGTGTTATAGCTATATCTTCAGTAAATAAAGTGGGTGAGAATAAATGTCAAGAATAGGCGTTATTGCAGGTAAAGGGTATTTACCTGTTTTATGGGCTAAGTCAGCCAAAGAAAATGGTAAAGAGGTTTATGTATATCAATTATTTGAACCTGCAGATTATTCATGGGAAGCAAGTGTTGATCAGGTTAGAAAAGTAAATATTGCTCAATTAGATCAACTTATCAAAACCCTTAATAATGATCAGATTAAACAAGTAGTCATGATTGGTAAGGTAGAGAAATCTATCCTATTTGAAGGGTTAACTCTGGATATTCGTATGAAGAAATTATTAGGGGAATTAAAAGATTTAAATGATGACAGCATTATGCTGGGAATAGTAAATGAGTTAGCCGAGGAAAATATTAAAGTAATTAAACAATCTATAAACCTAGAACATTTGCTTATTAGTGCAGGTGTTCTGACAAATAATCAACCTGATGAACAGTTGCTTTCAGATATGAATTATGGTTTTAAAATGGCTCGTGAAATAGGTAGATTAGATATTGGGCAGACTGTAGTTGTAAAAAATAAGGCTGTTCTGGCTGTTGAAGCGATAGAAGGAACTGATCAAGCAATTATTCGAGGAGGCCGGATAGGCGGTCCAGGTGTTGTAGTTGCAAAAGTTAGTAAACCACAGCAGGATTTTCGCTTTGATATTCCCACAGTTGGTGATACTACCTTAAATCATTTGATCGATATCAAAGCCCGAGCCCTAGTTATTGAAGCTGATCGTACTTTTTTAATAGATAAAGATGACTTTATTGAAAAGGCGGAGGGAAAGGGGATTACAGTAATGGCTTTGAAAACTTCAGATTTGCTGTAGATTTTAATAAGCTTCCTTTTTAAATTTTACTTTCAATACTAAGGGCTGAGCCTGAGTAATGGCCAGCCATTATGTTAAAATGGGGTGAGTAGATTGGGCAAGATAATGGTAGTGGCTGGTGAAGTTTCTGGTGATATGCATGCTTCTCGTGTTATCAGAGAGATCAAAAACTTATCACCTGATATAGACTTTTTTGGTATGGGTTCTGATTCCTTAAGAGCAGAAGGGGTTAGAATACTAATCGATCCGATGGAAGTAAGTACCATCGGTTTTTTTGAAGCATTTAAGAATTTAAAAACTCATCTAAGTAATCTTAAAATACTTAAAAAGGCAATTGATAGAGAAAATCCTAATCTTATTTTTTTAGTAGATAATTCTGGCTTTAATATGATGATGGCTCGTGCAGCTTATAAAAAGGGAGTTCCTGTAGTAAATTATTTTAGCCCATCTGCCTGGGTCTGGGGACAATGGCGAGCTAAGTGGATGGCTAGATATAAAGCGACTATTGCATCTGTATTTCCTATGGAAGCTAAGGTATATCAAGAAGCAGGTGCTGCTGTGGTTTTTGTAGGACACCCACTAGTAGATATTGTTAAGATTCCCCAGCAATCTGAAGATATTTATTCAGAACTGGAACTTGATACCGAGAAAAAGATACTTGCATTATTACCGGGCAGTCGCCGCCAGGAGATTGATAAACTGCTACCCGAGATGTTAAAGACTGCTGAAAAAATTCAGAAAATACGAAAAGATTACCAATTTATACTCCCACTTGCCAAAGGAGTTGATAAAAATAAGATTTCTCAGATGGCTGCAAATTATAACTTAATAATTAAGTTAGTCGAGAATAAGACCTATCAAGTAATAAAAGTAGCTGATTTAATAATTGCTGCTTCAGGAACTGTTACTTTGGAGGCGGCTATTATTGGTACTCCTATGGTAATAATCTATAAGGTGGGTAATCTTAGTTATTATCTGGCTAAAAAACTGGTGAAATTAGATTATATAGGTTTACCAAATATAATTACTGAACAGGAGATAGTACCAGAACTGGTACAGGGGAAAGCAAATTCGGATCATTTATACACAACAGTCATGTCACTTCTAAGAAAACCATATAATCTTAATACTATGAGAAAAGAATTGAAGTATGTTAAAGATAAATTAGGTTCCTCTGGCGCAGTAAGGCGAACTGCAGAACTTGTCTTGAGAAAAAGTGGATTATAGTAGTACTATACCCCCCACTTATAGAACTCTAAAGGATGAGCTAAAGACTAGTCCCTGGAAATCATAGTAATCTCGTTGATATATATATAAGTTTGGGGTTGATAATTTTGGATAATAAGTTAATATTTTTGTTAGTTGGAGTTGTTATTGTCATTATTGGCGTATTCCTAAGCTTAAATTTTCAACCTAGCTTTGATAATAATGAAATTATAAATACAGAACCGGATAATAGTAATATAGTAGATAATCAGTTTAAAGAAGCGCAATTTATTTTTTATAATAGTGATGCTTCTATAGCCTGGCATTTAGAATCTGGTATTATTAATAACTATACTCAAAAAAACATACTAGAATTAACATCTATAGAAATTGATGCCCGAAGGACATTAAAAGTGGAGGAAGTAGCTGAAAATTCCGATGTGAATTCTGATATTATCTTTAATGGTCAGTTTATCTATCAGTTAATAGCCAATGATGCACTTTATAATATAAAGACTGGTCAAATCGAGATTAATGGACCGATTAATATTGTTAAGGATCAGATCAAATTTTATACAAATAAATTAAACTGGCAGGATGGGAAAGGTACACTTATAGCTACAGAGGGAATTAGTATTGTGGCCCCTTATTTTAGTCTAAGGGGAGAAGAGATGAAAGCTGACCTTGCTTTAAATGATATACTTATAACAGGTAAAGATAAAAAACAGGCTTTTTTTAGCTGGCCAAAAGGGAGTGGTTCCAATTAAATTACTTAGATTATTTATAAAAGGGAAATATCATAAATTTGGATTTATATTTATTTTTATAAGTATTTTAATGTTTAGTTCATTTTTTAATCTAAGGGTTATCGGTGAAGATACTATAGCCAGGGGAGAGGCAGAGGGTTTATGGGCTGACTCTATAAGTACTTCTTTGCTAGAGGGAAGTGTGAGAGAAGTTTTAGCAGAGGGTAATGCCTTGATGGTCTATGATAAATTCAGGATAGCTGCTGGTTTTATTAATTATAATATGCAAACAGACGATATTATTATTAGAAGTAATATATCTTTTGATAATGGTCAATATCAATTATATACTGAAGAGATAAGTGGTAATCTACTTGAACGGGAGTTTGAGGCTGTTGGTGGTGTTAGACTTGAAGGTCAGCAATTAAATGTTAGTTCTATGAGACTTTTAATTCAAGAAGAAAATCAAACTATGACATTTACAGACAATGTAGTTTTTAAATATAATGAAATTGAGGCAGTTGCTGATACTGTAAGCTATAACTCAGAGAGTCAAATAGTCCTTTTAGAAGGAAATGTCAAGGGGCAGCATGGGGATTTAAGATTATCAGGTGGGCAACTGGAGATTAATTTAAATAATGAAAAGATGAAACTCCTTGGCAAGGCAGAACTGTTGTTTAGTAATGAAGGTGAGCAATAGATGACCATTGTAGCTAAAAAATTGGTTAAAGAATATAATAAGCAGCGGGTTGTTGATAATGTTGATTTATCTGTAAAAAGGGGTGAAGTGGTTGGTTTATTGGGGCCAAATGGTGCTGGAAAGACAACTACATTCTATATGGTTGTTGGTTTAATAAAACCTGGTTCAGGGGAAATATTCCTTGATGATCATAATGTTACAGACCTGGCTGTCTTTCAAAGAGCCCGTAGTGGTATAGGTTATCTTTCTCAAGAACCCTCTGTATTTAGAAAGATGACTGTCTCCGAAAATATAATGGCTATTTTGCAGGCCCAGAAGAAAATTAGCAAAAAAGATGCCAGGATTAAACTGGAAGATCTACTGGATGAATTCCATATAGACCATTTGAGGGATCGTAAAGGCTTTCAACTTTCTGGTGGAGAACGACGTAGGGTGGAGATAGCTCGTTCTCTGGCTACTGATCCTTCTTTTATACTCCTGGATGAGCCCTTTGCTGGTGTAGATCCTATTGCTGTTAATGATATACAAAATATAATAAATTACTTAAAAGAAAAGAGGGGCTTAGGGGTACTGATAACTGATCATAGTGTACGGGAGACCCTTACAATTACAGACAGGGCCTATATTATGCATCAGGGTAAGATCTTATTATCAGGAAGCTCTGACGAGGTTGCTAACAGTGAGTTGGCACGGGAATTCTACCTTGGAGAGAGGTTTACAATGTAGTGTGTAGATCATTCATTACAAAGAGGGTGCAGGATATGAAATTAATTTATAAATATATTACTTTTGAACTTATTGCTCCACTTTTATTTGGTGTGGCGGCTTTTACCGGTATTTTTGTGGGTACAGACCTGTTATTTAGATTAATAGATTACTTTAATAACTATGGGATACGGGTCTTGACATTAATACAATTGTTTTTCT
>JBDNGI010000236.1:0-2511 GCA_041689345.1 Halanaerobiales bacterium | reverse complement strand
TTTTAAAAATGCATTATAATATAAGTAACTTATAAAATTATAAACTATAAGAAAGGTAAGGCTTTTACTATACTTGTAGTATATCATATCAGGCTAAAATTTTTCTGGAGGATAATTTTCAGCAAAAAATAAAAATATCTGATGTAGCTAGGGCACTGGGGATTTCATATCCTTACTTGGCCAGGGTTTTTAAAAAAGATACAGGGAAAACTATGGTGAGTTATTTACAAGAGATTCGTATTAGCGAAATAAAAAAGTTGCTGGGGAATACTAGACTAACTATAAAAGAAATAGCACCTAGGGTTGGATTTGATAATGAATATTATCTATCCAGAGTTTTTAAACAGTACACAGATATGTCTCCCAGTAAATATCGAAACATGATCAAAAATATATAGTAGAAAGGCTATATTGGTCCAATAGAAATGACAGCTAGTTTTTAATGTCTTCACCTACTAGAGGGTGAATATATTTCTCATAAAAATAAGCTTATATAACAGATTAGTTTTAATTTCTATGCAGGAAAATAATACTAAATGCTGAACTATTGTATATAACTCTTATAGACATTGAAAGGAATGATAATTATCATGAATAAAAGAAACATATTAGTAACTATCAGTGTAATAATATTAGTTCCTTTACTTGCGGCTGCTGCTTATATATATTATGTTCCTGACCCTCTTAATACTGTTGATCGCTATATCGCGGCCTGGCAGGAAGGTGAATATAAAAATATACATAGTCTGCTGACAGAGGAAAGTCAGGATGTTATTACAATAGATGAGATTCAGGCTGTTTATGGTAATTTCCTGAATCAGGCTGGTCTTGAGAAGATAGAGGTATTTGATATTAGTCAGCTTGATGGGAAGTTTTCCCAGGTGGAATTTAGGATTAAGGCTCGTATTGAGTCAAGATATTTTAATGATCAGGAATTGGACTATCTTCTTCACTTAAAGAGGGAAGGATTGGTAAATTGGAAGCTAGTTTGGGATTATCAACTAGTTTATCCCGGGCTTAAAGAAGGGGATACTTTTAACAGAGAGCGAAGTCTTGCTCAGCGGGGTGAGATATATGATAGCAAGGAAAGACCATTGGCAGTGAAAGGTGATGTAATCACTGTTGGTGTTCATCCAAATAGGATTGAGGATAGAGGGGCATTGGTAAGCAGACTATCAGAATTATTGGATTTGGATGAGGACTATGTTGATAGAGAGATTGATAGATATAGTAATAATCCTGATTGGCTGGTACCAATCAAAAGGTTGACCAATACTAATTATAGACTTTTGGAAGGGGAATTACGGTCGATTCCAGGGGTGGTTTTTTCCAGATCTTCTGGCAGGATTTATCCCTATGCCGAGTTAGCAGCACATACTATTGGATATATGGGTGAGGTAGATCAGAACTGGATAGATTCTTATCCAGAAAAAGACTATAGGGTTGGTGAAAAGGTAGGAAAGAGTGGTCTGGAGAGGGCTTATGAATTTGAACTGAGGGGTGAGCCTGGCTATACACTTTATTTACAGAGGGATACTAGTAATCAGAATATTAATGAAAGAAATGATGGAAATAAAAATGAAGGAAGTAATGATCAAGATGGTGTAAAAAGGGATATTGACATTGAAAAATTAGTAGTTATGAATAGTTTACCAATACCTGGTGATGATATTTATTTGACACTGGATATTGACTATCAACAGGTGGTATATCAGGCCTTAGCCGATGGCGATAGGGTTGGTTCTATTATACTTATAGATCCAAATTCTGGAGATCTTATGGCCCTGGCTAATTTCCCTAGCTATGATCCAAATGGCTTTTCCTTGGGAATGACTACAAGAGAGTGGGAGCATTTACGAACAGATCAACGCAACCCTATGTTAAATCGAGCCCTACAGGGTCTTTATCCCCCTGGTTCAATACTGAAATTACTTACAGTTTCTGCAGCATTGGATAGTGGTTTGCTTGATTCTGATAGTGTTTTCAATGATACGGGGGAATATAGGGTTCAGGGGAATGTAATTAGTAATTTTCAAAAAGAGGTCTTTGGAGAACATCAATTAGCTGATGCAATTATACATTCAATTAATACTACTATGGCTAAAGTTGGTGTGGAACTAGGTGAAGAAGAATTTCGTAAATATGGAGAGGGGTTTTCCTTTAATAGAGAAAGGGAATTTGACCTTTCTGTCAAAGAAAGTAGTCTGGGATCATTGAGAACCCCTGTTGACCTGGCTTGGTCTGCTGTTGGGCAAGCGGAGGTTGTAGTTACTCCCTTACAAATGGCAGCATTTACTGCAATTATTGCTGCAGGTGGAAGGGATGTACAACCTGCTATTATTGACAAGCGGATAGATTATCAGGCTGATGGGAGTATTAGAGAAACCATTGATAATAAGCAGACGGCGGCTGAAGATAGTAGTACTGATGATACTATTGATGATGGATATCGGGTTATCAAGAAGGAAACAGCCGAGATAGTTACCGAGCTGATGGTTAGTGTTGTTGATC
>JBDNGI010000235.1:0-5810 GCA_041689345.1 Halanaerobiales bacterium | reverse complement strand
TCACTGAACCCTCTTTTTTTACGCATGGACGGTTCAGTATCAGGTCATCGAAACCAAGTCACTGCCATCTTCTATTTTAAACGCAAGGTTGATACCAGTATTAGCGAATCAACTTGCGTCAGACGAAACGACAGTGTAGTGAGTTTGATTTTGATACTTTTTGGCTGCAGGAGAAGCAGAGATTAGCACTTTTCCATGAGTGAGGTAATTTCTGTAAATGCGACCACTCAAAAAGGGAAATTCGTATAATATAAATTTAATATAAGCTAATTAAAAGCTTGAATATACTATTAAAATCTCCCTGATCGGAAAATGGAAATAACCAGCCAGATACCCATTATACCAGCAATACTATAACCAAGAAACCCCAGTAAAGGTATCCCATAAACAATAGGATGCATATCAGTCTGTAGTATCATAGAAGAACCAATAATGATGGCTGAAATAATCAGACTAATAGACAATCGATTTGAAACAATATCAATCTTGTTTGTAATTTGCTCCAAGTTTATGTGCTTAAATCGTATAGTAAATTCATCATTAATAATATCATTTAATAGTTTATTAAGCTTTAATGGTAATCCCTTTGTTGCACTACGAATACTCCATAATTTATCTGCTACTTTATCAATTAAATAAGCAGGTTCTAACTTACTAATAATCAGATCTTTGGTAAAATCACTAGCAGCCTCAACTAGATTAAAAGAAGGATCCAACAAAAAAACCACACCCTCATTTACCCCAATAGCACGAAATAACAAAAAGAATTCTTCAGGCATTCTTATATGAAAATTATACAATACTCGTTCAATATCATCTATAACCATCATAAAATCAAGACTGGCCAATTCTACTCCATAATATCGATTCATTAAATCCTGTATTTCAAGTTTGAACTTCCTTTGATTTATTTCCTCATCAAAATGACCTATTTCTAATAATATATCAGTGATAATATTTATATCTTGATGTAATAAAGCAATAAAAAGCATCCCCATTTTGTTCTTGTCTTCTTCAGTTAGCTGCCCCATTAAACCGAAATCAATATATGCAAGTTTATTTTGCTCTAAAACAAAGATATTTCCTGGATGAGGATCAGCGTGGAAGAAACCATCTATCAAAACCTGCTTCATAAAGGCCTGAGTCCCTAATGTAGCCAGAGATGGACCATCTATATCTAGTTTGTCTGGGTTTTCTATATCGCTTAACTTTGTACCCTTAATCTCCTCTAAAACAAGTATTCTTCTACTAGAAGATTTTTCATAAACAGCAGGAATAACAATTCTATCATCCATTTTAAAATTATTAGTAAATTTATTAATATTAGCTGCTTCTCTTTTGAAGTCAAGTTCTTTCTTCAGACTATCTCTAAACTCTTCAATTAATTGAGGTGTTTGAAGAAAATCAGGAAAAAAGCCCCTCTCTTCTGCTATCAATATTAAGTTCTTCAAAATTTCAAAATCAGACTGAACTGTTTTTTCAATACCAGGTCTTTGTATCTTTAATATTACATCTGTACCATCATGCAAGATTGCTCTATGTGTTTGAGCAATAGAAGCAGCAGCCTGGGGTTCTTTATCGATCTTCTGAAAATACTGCATATAATTATTCCCTATTTCCTCTATTAATACCCCTTCAATATCTTTAAAGGGAACAGGATCTACCTCATCCTGCAATTTCCGTAATTCTTTCATGTAAACAGTAGGTAATATATCAGCTCTGGTACTCAGCAATTGCCCTAATTTAATATAAGTAGGCCCTAGTTCCTGAAGCACCTTTCTAAAGCGGGTTGCAAAACCCTTTTTATTCAATTCATAACTTTCTTTATTAAAACGTTTTTTAAAGGGAAGGTATTTAGTTAATTGTAAATCTTCCACAATTACGCCTAGTCCATTTTTCAAGAGAACTTCCGCTATCTTGCGATATCTTAATAAATGTCGGTATTGTTTAGAAATATTCATTAATATTTAAACCTCCCAATTTTTCAATAAATATGTATTTTTAAAAACATAAACCCCCCTAAGATAATCAAAAGGGGGATGATAGGTTTATTGATTTTTAAGAAGCAAATTTGTTTTTCCAAGTTACTAATAATGGGCTGGCAACAAATATAGAAGAGTATGTTCCTACAAACATACCAATAAAAAGAGCCAACATAAATGTCTTAATAGATGCCCCTCCAAAGAAATATATTGCTAATATAGTAATTAAAGTAGTTAAGGAAGTATTAATAGACCGAGGCAATGTATCTACAACAGCCTTGTTCGCCAATTCTATAAAAGGTGTTCTCTGCATTAATTTCATGTTCTCTCTAATACGGTCAAAAATAACAATCGTATCATTTATAGAATAACCAATTATAGTAAGCAGGGCGGCCACAAATGGTGTATTAATTTCCCTTCCCAATATAGCAAAGAGACCGATAGTAATTAAAATATCATGTAATAACGTTATTATAGCAACAATAGCAAAACGGAACTCAAATCTAATACTAATATAGATAATTATAGCTATTGAAGCTAATAATAGAGCCCATATAGCTTTAAACCTTAATTCTTTACCAATAACAGGTCCTACTATATCAGTCCGTAGAGTCTCAGTAGATGGGTATTCAGCTATTAATGCATCTTGTATATCAACAATCTGCTTGGGACTTAATTGTTTAATCCTAATTAGAATTCCATGAATTCCCCCTTCTTCCGATTGTTGTATAATAGCATCCTGAACAAAATCTATTTTAGATAATGCAGTACGTGCCTCTTCATTAGTTACCATATTATCAAACTTAAACTCCAGAAGTGTACCTCCATTAAAATCAATCCCAAAGTTTAGACCTTTAAAAGCCGTAAATAATAAGCCTATAATAATTATTGTCAATGAAATGGTGTACCATATTTTTCTTTTTCCCAGTATATCCATCTCTTAATGCCCCCTTTTCAGGCCGAAGGCCGCTGGATTATTTAATAGTTTTGTATTTGTAAATAAACCTATTACATTTCTTGTAACAAAGAAAGCTGTAAACATACTAACAACGACACCGATAGCAAGTGTTATAGCAAAACCTCGTACTGTACCACTTGTAAAATATGCCAGTATTAATGCTGTTATTAATGTGGTTACATTTGCATCAATAATAGTAGTATATGCCCTTTTAAAACCAGCATCAATTGAAGCCCTTAAAGTTTTACCACTTTTAAGCTCATCTTTAATTCTCTCAAAAATAATAATATTAGCATCAACAGCCATACCTATAGAAAGTATTAAACCAGCAATACCGGGAAGAGTTAAAACTGCTTGTAATCCAGCTAAAGTACCCAATAATATTAGGCCATAAATTGCTAAAATAAAAGCTGCTAATACTCCTGGAAAACGATAATAGAAAATCATATAGATACCTACAAGTATCAACCCAAACAAACCAGCTATGATACTTTTTTGAATAGAAATTTCTCCAAGGGTAGGCCCAACTGTTTTTGCTTGGATCGGTTCAACAGGAACAGGCAAAGCCCCTTCTTTAATTAAAATTGCATGACTTTGAGCATCAGCTGCTGTTTCATAACCAGTAATCTGACCTCTACCTTTAATGACAGCCTGTACTGTCGGATTAGTCAGTAATTCTTCATCTAGATAAATACCTATTTTTTGTCCTATATATTGTCGAGTAATAGCCTCAAACTTACTAGATCCTTCACTAGTTAGTTCAAAACTAACCACGGCTCTTCCATACTTATCATGATCAGCAGCTGCATTTGCTACTGCTTCTCCAGTCATCAGAACATCACCGTTAGAGTTTCTAAATGTTAATATAGCCGTTCTTCCGATTATTTCCATTGCCTCATTAGGGTTATCCACAGCAGGTAGTTCAACAATGATCCTGTCTTTTCCCTCACGCTGTACTGAAATATCACTTAATCCTAAAGAATTTACACGGCGTTCAATAACATTTTTAATTCCACTCATCACATCATTATCAATTCCTCGTTGTTCAGTAGGTTGTGCCTGTAGAACTATATGTGAACCACCACGTAAATCCAATCCAAGATTTATACCATAAAAATTAAAAAGCAAATATGAAAAAAGTAAGATAGCCACAATAAAAGCTAGTTTAAATCTTCTTTTCTGTCTATACCTCATAAATTTGTACCCCCCAGACCTTCCTCAAATATTATATTATTTATTCATGATTGATTATACGCATTTTATTTAATGGCCAGTAAACCCAAAAGGCTTTTCCTGATATAGATTTATAGTCAACATACCCAACATATGAAGGAATACGGCTGTCAGCACTATGATTTCTATTATCTCCCATTACAAAAACTTTATTATTCGGTACTTGAAATGGACCAAACTTTCCTATCATAGGCTCATTTATAAAATCCTCTACCAGGGGTTTACCATCTACATAAGTATCTCCCTCTCTAATATAGATAGTCTCACCAGGCAAGCCAATAACTCTCTTAATAAATTTATTATTTGGTGCACCATGTGGTGTGAAAACAACAATATCATATCTTTCAGGTGGATGAAAGCGATAAATAAACTTATTAACAAAAAGCCTCTCACCATCATGAAGAGTTGGTTCCATAGATTGACCATCAACTACAAAAGACTGAGCTATAAATGTAATGATTAAAAAAGCTAGAATACCGGCGATTATTAATGATTGAAAAAATTCTTTGATATCTCCACTATCAATCATAACAAACCCCCCAAACCAAAGTTATTTATTCAGACTCTATTTTTTCCTTCTTTTCTTCTTTTGTTGTAAGTTCTGGTTTAATTACCCTACCAATACTACTTCTTGTCATGTCAATATCAACATTAGAAGAAATACGCAACCTAATATTATCATCCTTTATGTTAACAACTTTACCCTTAATACCACCAATCGTTACTACATCATCACCAGCTTGTAAATTACTTAACATCTTTTTATGTTCTTTCTGTTGTTTCTGTTGAGGTCTAATCAAGAAAAACCAAAACACCCCAAATATTACTGCAAAAGGTAAAATACTCGCTAAAATCTCCATACAAAAACCCTCCTTATAAATATATTTTTTAATAAACTTCACTTTAATCTATTCAACAGTAATATAAAAATTCCTGCTAAAATTTTAATTATTGTTTATATTTGTTATAAAATCTCTTTCTAAAATTTAAAAATTCATCTTTTGAAATTGCCTTACGTACCTTTTTCATAAGATCTAGTAAGAAATGAAGATTATGGTATGTAGTTAATCTAGCTCCCAGAATTTCATTTCTCTTTATTAGATGTCTTATGTATCCTCTGGTGTAATTTTGACAAACATAACAATCACATTGATGATCAAGGGGCGTAAAATCTTTCTTATAAATAGCATTCCTGACTGTTATCCTACCTTCAGAAGTAAAAACCGATCCATGTCTAGCTATACGTGTAGGCATAACACAATCGAACATATCTATACCCCTCATTACACCCTCTATAAGATCTTCAGGAGTTCCAACCCCCATAAGGTATCGCGGCTTATCATCAGGCATTAACGGTACAGTATATTCAAGTATTTGGTACATCTGCTCATTCTTTTCCCCAACACTTAATCCTCCCAAAGCATAGCCTGGAAAACCAATATCTACCATTGCTTGAACACTTGCCTTGCGTAAATCTTCATATACCCCTCCTTGTATAATACCAAAAAGGGCCTGTTTATCATTAGTCATTGCCTTTTTACTTCTTTTTGCCCACCTTAAAGTCATCTCCAATGAACGAGCAACATAATCATAATCCGCAGGATAAGGTGGACACTCATCAAAAGCCATAACTATAT
>JBDNGI010000234.1:0-2556 GCA_041689345.1 Halanaerobiales bacterium | reverse complement strand
GAACTTTTACTAGCACAAAGTAGTGATTGGGCGTTTATTATGAAAGCAGATACCATGGTTGACTATGCAGTTTTAAGAACAAAAAGGCATCTCCATAATTTTAATAAATTAGCTGAGGGGGTCAAGAGATTAGATATAAATCAAAAAGAATTATCTAGATTGGAAAAATCCAATAATATTTTTCCTGAAATAGACTTTAAATTGTATAGAAAAAGAGAAAATAAAAAATTAAGAAAGGAGGTTTAACGTGGGAATTTTTTTAAATATCCTGGTCATATTATTAGCTGTCATAGCTTTTCTTATTATATACTATAAAACTTTGAATAGAGATCGGAAGAACCAGGATTACCACCTTCCTTTCAGAAAAATAAGAAATGATTATGAAACTGGAGAAGAGATTGGAGTTGACAGACGAACAATGCACGGAAGTAATACAGAGACTAGATCACAGGAAAAAGCGTTTTTATATAAAGAAACACATCTTAAAGATGATTCATCAGGAAATATTCAAGATATTGAAGAGACTAAACAATCTAAAATGAAAAATGAAATAAGTAAAGAAGAATATCAATTAAAAGACAAATATGGGAAGAACTTTATTAGATTATTTAGCCGTGACCCAAATCACCTTTTTTCCTATTGGGAGATAAACAAGCAGGAATATTATAGTAGTTCTCCCTACTTGAGGTTGTCCACTGGAGAAAACAATAGTTATAATGACATAAAAATAGATCATAATTCCAAAAACTGGTATATAGATTGCCAGGCTGATAAAGAATATCAAATATCTATCGGATATAAAAGTGAGGGAGTATTCTACCCTCTGGCGACATCTAGAAAAATACACACACCACTTGACCGTCCATCAAATATAATTGATGAACACTGGATGAGTATAGAAGAACTTTCTCGTTACAGTTATAAGGTAGAAATCGGTTCACTCTCTATAATTAGGGAAATAGAAGGTAGAAAAATCCAGGAAGAATTAGAAGCCGATTCTCTTACTTTGATAAAAAAGTAAAGATTAATGTTTATCAAAAAAATTAAAACAATTTGCCATTTGACTATATAATGAGGATAAAAAAACCTCCCTATTAGAATCAGGGAGGTTTACCACCTTATTTTTTATAATTCTTTATACTATCGAAGTTAAATCTATAATTGAAGATAACAAACGCCAAATTATATAAGACCCAAACATGATAGAAAAAGCCTTTACCTTACCCCTCCTATTTTAATAACATATTAAGGGAATTATCCCTAAAAATATTATACAATTTAAAAAAATATCTGTCAATTTAGTAATTTATTTAAACCCTTTTCCTATATATTAATTTTCCACCTAAAAAGATAATTTATCATAAATATGATATTTTATTACTAAGAATAAGAAAAAGCCACCCGAAGGCGGCTAAGATATAATTAATATAAATCCCCGTTATGGACTTCAAATCCCCAGTTTGTACCTTGATTATTATCCCAATTATTCGCAGTATCACGAAAGCAAAAGTAAAAACGCTTGTCAGTTTTAACAGCACAGTCGGTTTTCCAGTTATCACCTTCCTTTCCCATCTTAATATCCATAACATTTTCCCAGTGATTATTTAATCCAAAACCAGCATGGAGATATACCTGATCAGCACCAGACTTTGATAATAGACCATTATATTTAATCTCCACTCTCTCGCCAGCAGTTATTGGTGTAGGACTAACAGTAATACCATTGTCATCCATTCATTAATTCCCCCTTTATAATATCTACTATTTATTATTGCTTACAGGGGGTTTCTTATTCATTACAAATAATCCCAAAAGGAGCAATATAACTAAGAAAATTGCGAAAGGAAGGTATAAAACTGTATTGGCTTTTGTTTCAATCTTTATAGGTACAATGGTTGGATAGTCTTCTGTATAGTCACCTAAAATCTTAGTTTGGTCAATTCCTTCTGCTAAGACAAGATCGATAACTCTAGGAGCATATTTCAAATTATCATTATCGATATTAGAAAAATTCCAGGAATTAATATCACTACTTAGAGTTCTAAAGTTATCAGGACCGAAAGGATCAAAACTGCCAATTAATACATAGAGATGTGCACCTTCTAAATCCCCAATAATTTCTTCATTTATATATAAGGTTATTGTATTATCTTCAACATTCAACTCTATATCATCCAGATCAGCCGGATTATTCTCAGCACCCCAGACATCTTCTTCTTTATTCATGTCTTCAGGAGTATAAGCCCTAACCCACCAGCCACTTATTTTTAATAATCTACTCCAGGGATAATCAGGGTCTAATTTTATATTAGCGCCCTCTTTATATAATTCTAATATACCAGTGCCTTTTTTCCCTATATAAATTTCAATCAAAGGTAGACTAAAACCATGTATACTTCCCCAGGGATCAGTTAGGTTTGCAAAAGATAGATCAAACCGATATTTTTCCCTAACTCTAGTAATAGAAAAGGAGCTAATGTCAAATAAGCCTTCTCCCTGAAAGGCTTTATCTGTAGGATATTTATACGTACCAGGACCGTAATCATCATTCAATGG
>JBDNGI010000233.1:0-6606 GCA_041689345.1 Halanaerobiales bacterium | reverse complement strand
TTTACAGTTTTTTCTTCACAACATTAATTATACAACCTAATAAATTAGTAAGAATAAAAAATAATATAGATACACAATTTAGTGATATACATAAAATAACTAATAAACTATATTCATCAGACAAGCTCTTGCCATATTATATTAATTCAAACCAGTTAAACAAAATTGACATAAGAAAAATTTTGACAAATTATAAAGTTACTAATGAATTTATTCATGAGATTATTTTCTATCTTCATGGTGACGACACGTTTTACTCTTCCTCAAGCACTTACAAGACTTATACTTTCTTTGAAATTTATAACTATAAAAATTGGGCTGAAAATAACTTCAAATACACTATAAATAATATCTCTCGACCTATACTACGTCCTGCAGAAGAAGTCTACTTAAGTAAATCAAACAAGGCTGTGTTTATTTCATATTTATTACCTATACCTATCAATAGTACCAAGCCATATGGAACCATAATCGTTTTGATTGACAACAAGACAATAATTAATTTTATAGAAGATTTTTATAATTCTTATGACAGTAATACAATAATATTGGATGAAAACAACAATATAATTACTGCTCAAAACTATAATTTTAATATATCTAAAATATTAGAAAAGCTTAAAGAAGAAAATAAGGATTATTCAATACAGGATAATAACCAAACTTATCTAATGTCCTATACTAAGTCTGACTACAATAACTGGAAATATGTTTCACTAGTTCCCTCAAATAAAGTGTTTAAAAAACTCAATCATATGAAAACTATCTTTTTATATGGAAATTTATTGATTATACTCTTAGGTGGAGTAGTAATATATTTATTAATGCTGTATAATTATAAACCTATCCAAAAATTAAAACTCCTGTCCAGCAAATGGTCTGGGTCTAACATTTATTCAAGTGAAATTGAAATGATTAGCTCTACCATTAATCAATTAGGAAATAAAAGTGAAACATTAAAAAATAAATTAGTTTCTTCTAAATCGGCCATTAAGAACTATTTATTGCAGTCTTTATTAAAAGGTAATATTAAGAACATCAAAGAATTTAATAAAAAAGGGAATGACATAGACATATCTTTTAGTAAACCAGATTTAAGGATATTAATTATATCTTTTCAGAAAAATAGTAATAATAATATATCTAACAAAGTAATTATAGAGGATATTGAAAATAAACTACCAGATCAAATTGAAGGCTATGGGATAGATAGTATTAATAAGCAGGTAATTTTTATTATAGCAACTGAAAATATAAGTACCTCTATACTTGACACACAGTTAAATTATCTACACGAGTATCTAAAAGAAAATTACCAACTACAATTCACCTTTGGGGTAGGAAACAGTTATCAACAGATAAGTGCAATTGGTAAATCATATATCGAGGCCTCCAGTGCCATAGATTATAAATTGGTTCATGGAACAGATAAGATAATTTTCTTTAAGGATATTTCAAAAATATCTAATATTGATCATTACCCAAAAGCTGAGTTGGAAGAATTTGAACTTGCCATTTTACAGGGTGACACAGATAAAATAACAGAACTGGTAGAAAAAATAGTTAACATAATTAAAGAAAACAAACTCCCTCTATATCTAGCCAAAAGTTTAAGTTTTGAAATTATTAACACTGTTCTTAGGACTACCTATGAAATTCAGGAAAAGGGTTATATTGAAGAAGACTACCCTGATGTAACTGATTTGACTAAATATAATACTATTGAAGAATTGG
Organism: Halanaerobiales bacterium; assembly: GCA_041689345.1. Classification (GTDB taxonomy): domain Bacteria; phylum Bacillota; class Halanaerobiia; order Halanaerobiales; family DTU029; genus JBDNGI01. Next base: position 4,872 of record JBDNGI010000233.1, on the reverse strand, counting down.
CTTTGGAGGTAGAAAACGTTTGTGTAGATATGTGTAACTATCTTCATGATAATAAAGAAGATAATAATAAATACTTAATGAGTCAGATTTATAAATATATAGAGAATAATTATTACAAACATGACTTCTCTGTTCAGGGAATGGCTGACCACTTTGAAATGAGTCAACCTAATATTAGTAATTACTTTAAAGACCAGACAGGTAAAACAATTTCCTGTTATGTTACTGAATTAAGGATGGAAAAGGCTAAAAAAATACTAATTAGTGAAGATAAACCGATAAAAGGCATAATAAAAAAAGTTGGATATTATGACCCTTCCAGTTTTTCTAAGAGATTCAAGCAATATGTTGGGGTAACACCAGGTAAGTATAGAAATTTATATAAATAAAGGAATGAGACCAGGTTACGGCTGATACCGATGAAGATGGTAGTTATGAAGCTATAACTGATTATGATGTAGTAGTAACTGCAGGAGAAAACAATCTAATACAAGAGGATATTATCCTGGAAAGAGCTACAGTAATTCAATAAGATTAATTAATATACCCGCCTCTGCTTATTCAGAAGCGGGTTTTCTATTAGAGGAGTAAAACCTTAATTTAATAGGAAAATCCCTCTTTGTAAGACAAGAGGGATGAGTTAATTTCTTTTTCTCAGAAACTTTTTATTTATTAATTATCTCTTTTAATGTTTTTTGTTGTTGACGCTACCTGTTTTTTTGCTTCTAGTAACTCATATTCTAAACATTTCTTTTCTAATAATTTAAAGTCAATTGTATGATTAATATAACCAATATTATCATAATTATTTATTTTTTGTCTATAAATTATCTTTGCATTTTTTATTATTCTATCTTCATTATCAAAAATAAAGGAAAGTTCTTTTAATATGAGAATTTTATAATTTTCATCTGGTTCACTCTCTACATCATAATTAATCAAACCACATTCAGGAACAGGTATCATATTACTAAATTTTAGTGTACCTTGTAATTCATCATATCCATATTTATCTTTAGCTATAATTCTGATTATTGGTATAATACTTTTACGAATCTTTCTTTTTTCCTTAATAAATATGTAATCTGATCTTTTAGGAGATGAAAGTGGTACAAAATAATTTAAATCATTAATTTCTAGTACAACACCTAGGTATTTACGTCTTTTCTTTCTGGTCTCAACTTTATTAGAAAAAACTTTATTTTCAAATTGTAATAAGTATTCAATATAATCATCTGATATGTTGTAAAGTCTAACCTTACTCATAAAGCATCCCCTAATATAACTTGGGGTAAAGACCTAATCTTTACCCCGTAAATTTTACAGTTTCCCACTTATTGGTAGGGATTCACCTGATTTTACAGTTTCTCTTTTTTAGGAAGAGAATAAACCTGATTTTACAGTTTCCCACTTATTGGTAGGGACTCACCTGATTTTAGACAATTATTTAATTGTCTTTATATAAATAATACTATAAAATTAAGAATTTGTCAAATATAACTTAACTAATTATACCATTTTTTGATTTAAGAAAGGAATCCTATTAATTGAAATATTAATAATGTAATTACGCAATCAAAAAATACTTTAGGTATAGCCATATTAATCTCCAACTATACAGGGTATTTTAGATGAGGTTTTTTTTGTGGATTTTGACAAAATATTTAGATGGAGTTTTTTTGGCTGTTTTAGATAAATAATCCCCTGTTCCACTTTATGAAACAGGGGTTAGGTCTATTTTAGGCTTTTTGTTATATCTTTATAATCTTCATATTCCAAATTATTCTACCTCATAATCCTCTGAATCATCTGCTTCTCCTGTAATACAAGTAAAACAGGCATCATATCCAACAACAGCAGAACCAATTGCCCAGATTGGATTTCCACATTGATAACAACAGGCACCATCATTTTTTCTCTCTAAAGCATTTTCTAATCTAGATTTGATATCCTCAATTTTAACTCCAGGGTTACTCTTTACATGCTTTTTAGCAAATTCATCAATACTTATTAAAATCAATATTTTTACCTCCATCTATTTCTGCCTATCATCCCTTTTAATTTTCCTAAACTCAGAGAGATTTACAACATTATTATCCCTTGATATCTCAGAAACATTATCATCACCATCTATTACTGTCTTTCTATCCCGATTAATTACCTCTGTTGGAATATTCCCCTTTAGAATCCAGTGATGTGTATTATTATTCAAGGGTTTCAAATATCGACTTAACTCTTCTACCTGATTACTAGAATCAAATCCTGTCATACCAACTACTATCTTAAATACTTCATCAAAAGATGTATCATTATTAATGTCCAGATATACCCTTATCAATATATCTTCAGCTTTTTCACTATTAATTTGTTCTTTCTCTAGATATGAAAATAGAGCCATATATTGTGTATTAAATGGTGGAGATATATGCTCACCAGCAGACATAAGCTCTTCCTTACTTGCTTTATAATAATCTAGCTGCGGGCGTTTCTGGATTTCTTTTGCCACCCGGTCAGGTTTTAAAACATAGGTCAGTACCAGCTTATTATTGTCCTGATATATAATTCCATTAGATTTTAGAAATTGATAGATAACTGAATAATAATCATTTACTTTTATTTTATATGAGAAATCATCCACTATTCTTTGATGTATCTTTATAATTGAATACACCCCGTAATAGACTAGAAATCCAATGGTAAGCAGGACAATCTCCTGGTTTCCTGCTATTTTTTTATCTAAAGAAGTATTATACTTAATTACAGATTTAATATTTGTTCTTAGCTCAGGCGGCATAAATAAAATTATATCATCATCTTCATACTTTCCAGGAAATACTACTCCCATTTCCTGCAGATATTTTATTATCTGTAAATCTCGTTTGCTATTTATTTCAGGATATATTACCCCATCATCATTAGTAGCTATAGCTTTTATTAAGGGATATATATAACTTTGAGTTTCTAACCACGGTAAAATATTTGAGGAAATTTTCCTGGACAATTCTACTGCCAGGGGTTTTTTATTTAAGCCACTTATCCCTTTAAAATTCCAGTTTCGCCTTATCTCCTGTAACTCTTTTTTCTTCAGTCCCATCAATAGCTCCAGATGACTATCCTCTGGATTAATCTCAGCATTAATATTATTTTGCAATTTTAAACACCCCTTTCTATAGCTATATTTTAAAAAAAGCGAACTCATATCATATCTGTAATACCTAGTCTAATTTTCAATACTAGTCTATCCATTAAGTCTATTTTTCAATACTTCAGCTGCCAGTTTTATAAAATCACGGTCAAAATATCTAGCCCTTATCTCAAACTTCTCAAACCATTGGTTTACTATGTTGGCAACTGAATCATCTTCCATTAGCCTATTTTTAAAAGCATCCTTATTAAAATAAACCCCAAAATAAAATAATTTATCAATTATCTCCTCTGTTGTCATCTCTGCTATCTCACCTATTGTCCAGATAAAGTTCCTTTCATTACCTTTGCTCCTCTTCCATTTTCGCTCCTGTTTTTCCATTAAACGTAAACAACACTTCTTATATTTCCTCCCACTTCCACAGATACAGGGATCATTTCGACCTATGTTTATAGATTCTTTATCATTTAAAGTTTCATCCTGATTTATGCCATAAGGATATATATCCTCAATATCATTTAATTTAATTTCACAACTATATGTTTTTATAAACAAATCCTTTTCACCTTTAAAAATATCCTCTTTAACACTTTCAGATTTAGGTAATCTATGAATAAAGCTGTATTTCCATAATTTGCTGGAATGGGCTGATACGACTTCAGGTTTAATCCAGTTAATAATCTTTAATGCTGATCTATAAATAAGTTCCGGAATAATTCCCTGTTTATATAAGAAATCATAGATATATACCATTCCCCAGAGTAAGAGAAATTGCTTCTCACTATTATCTGACAAAAATGATGTCATCTTCTTCAAATATGATATAAGACTTAATCTATCAATAATAAATATACCCTCTACCCTAAATAATTCCTCCAGTGTCTTATCACTTAAAAGGAATGAAAGTGTTTCCTGCCAGATACTATTGCTTATCTGGAAATTAATATCCTTTTCTTCATACATATAGTTTAGAAAACTCCATTTAAGTCTGGTAACAAATTCCCGTTGACCTTTTAAAAATTCCTGATTAAAGTCTTCAGAATCCAGCTCTTCCGACATCAAATAATTAGCAATTATATCATAGTATTCATCTAATTTATAATTATAATTCTCCATAAACTTTAGAAATTCATTCTTATCAGGCTCCGCCCCCGTTTTTATCTCATCATAATGAGACTGCCACTTATCTAAATAAACAGTTTCAGCGAAATCCCTTTCTGCCCCCACTATCAGGTCAGGGGCTTCTTCAATAGGTTTAAAAACCTCTTTTGATATATTATAAGCTATATCTTTGTATCCATAATAGATAGTCTTTCTTAAATAATCAATCAGTTTATCTACCGACTCTACTGGAGCATCTATGAATTTTCTATAATCACTATACTCTACTTCACTCCTGTAGAGTTTTATATCAAGCAGATATTGATCGATATATTGCTTATCACCTTTTTTAAATGTATTTTCGTTATGTTTATATATTGTATCAATAAGATTTAGTATCTTATCATGCTCTTTCTGCTCATCAAGAAAAGAAAAACCATTTAGTAGATAATCAACAACATCTACTCCCTCCAGAAAGTGTTCGGGTAATCTTTTATTAAAAGTTTCCATAAAATAATCATAACTCTCTTCTTTCTTCAATTCTCTATATGTCTTTGCCCATATATCTGCTTTTTCTGGTATAATCATAACTAAAGCATCTCCTTTTTAGTTGATTAGATATTCTA
>JBDNGI010000232.1:0-6639 GCA_041689345.1 Halanaerobiales bacterium | reverse complement strand
TCAGGGAGTAAAGGTCTGTCTGGAAATAAGTATTATGGCACTTGATGCTGGTTTACTTCCTTATGGTAAAGAAGTTGTTGCTATTGGTGGTACAGGTAGAGGTGCAGATACTGCGGTAGTACTTGAACCAGCACATGCAGAGAATATATTTAGATCAAAAATTGTAGAGATCATTTGTAGACCGAGTCACTAAGATTGAGTAATAAGTCCAACATTTTTCCAACAAATGATGTTACCCAATAGGAGAGGATATTCAGGAAAAGAGATCAGGTGGAAATATGCTTTATATCATTTTTATATTATTGATGCTTCCATTATTAGGATTATATTTATATTATCAGACTACACAAGTTAAACTAGAGAGAAAAAGTATCTCTTCAGATAAGATTAAAGGTACTCTAAAGATATTGCATTTAAGTGATCATCATTTTAATAAAATAGGCAGATTAGAGAAGAAGATAATAGCTTACCTTCAAAAAGAAGAGTTTGACATACTTGTACTAACAGGAGATTATCTTCGTAATATTACTTATATAGACGAGTTTGCTGTATTTTTAAAGAGATTAAAACTTAATCAGCCAGCCTTTGCGGTAAGCGGTGACAATGATTATAGTATTAATCCTGTTTTATGGCAGGAATTTTTTAAAGAATCAGGGATTACATTTCTAGCAAATCAAGGACTTAGTATAACTATAGCTGAAAATACAATTAATATTATAGGGGTAGAGAGTCCTGGTATTACAGATGACTTGGATAAATCTCTTAGTTCTCTTGATTTAAAAGATACATATAATATAATACTATCTCATACCTATGATATTTTAGAATCAGTCAAAGAGGAGATGAAGATAGACCTAATCCTTGTAGGTGATACACATGGAGGTCAAATTAATTTTCCCTTGATAGGAAAAAGGCTTTTAGATTATCTCTTTAGATTTGATTTTTTAAAAGGTTTATATCAGTTAGGGAATACATATCTCTATGTTAACCGAGGTCTAGGAACATCCGGACTGCATTTTAGGCTCAGGTGTAGACCAGAGATTGCTTTAATAGAGATTAATGGTAGTTAAAGATCTATACATATATTATGATTTCATAGGTGTAAGCAGGAAACATTGCTTATGCCTTTTTTTATTATATTTAATTTGCCAATATTAATCCTATTATCGGTGAAGGTATCTATTTGATAATTATTAGCAGAGCTACTAATTTTAAATAAATGTATGGTAATATAATAATGATTAAATCAGAAGTATAGTTAAATAGATAATTTGTGATTAAGGGGGAAAAATAGTTAGTTTCTTTATGAGGTTTGTTGCTGCCTGGAGTTATTATTTTGATTATTCCTATCTTATAGTGATCACAGTAATAGCTTTAATTACTTCTTTATTAAATAAAAAAATATTTTGTAAGCTTTTGTCGATAGGAAGGATATCCTGTACTAGTTGATGAATAAAGAAATATAATGTGAAAATAGAAGATCATAGTTATCCTCTTCATGAAGAAGTGAGGGTCTTAGTAGTAGTTAGTGATATTATGTTGAATTAGGAGGTGCTTGTACATGACTGTTGGTAATTTCTATTTTTTAAAGGAAAAATGGCCAATATTAAGTGATTTAGGTAGTTTAGCAGAAGAATATCTCTATGATGATCCAAACACTGCATTTATTAAGTTGAGAATTTTTGGTGAAAAAGTTATAGAATATATATTTGCTTATGATAACCTTGAAGTTCCTGGAGAAGATAATCAGTTTAATAAGCTGAGAATACTAGAAAGAGAAGAAATAGTAAATGGAGAACTTCTTGATATTTTTCATTCACTACGAAAAAACGGAAATAGAGCTGTTCATGAATCATATGATTCCATAGATGATGCTAAAATTCTTTTATCATTGGCTTATAAAGTGGGATCTTGGTTTATAAGGGTTTATGGTGATGATGATTACCAAGGAAAATTTAATATTCCTGTACAGACTACTGAAAATAGAGAAATTATAACTAATAATATTTCTGAGAATTATGAAAAAAAACTACAGAGATTAGAAGATGAACTGGAAAATATTAGACAAGAAAATAAGAATTTAAAAGCCATAAAGATTAGAAAACAAAAAACCAAGGAATTCATAGATAAAATTGATTTAACACCAGGTGAAAATTCCAGATTGATTGAAGATATGTCTGATTATTTATTTAACGAATTTGATACAGAACGAAAATTTATAACAACTGTACCGTTTGATAACGATAAAGAGAACCCTGCCGAAATAGTATGGGATAATGTTCGTAATTCTTTCAGAGATAGACAGTGTATAGGCTATTGGCGCTATCCTATCTATAGCAGTAGGGGGCAAACACGTAAAGAACCGGATATTCTGATTGCGGATCAGGATTCAGGTATAATCATTCTTTATATTTTAAAAGCCTCTATTAAACAGATAGAGGAGATTAATGGTGATGAGTGGGTATATGGTGATGATTATCAAAAAAACAGTGAATCTCCAATTATTACTGCAGAGGAACAATTATATACAGCACTAAGTTTTTGTGATAGCAAAAGAAAACTATTCAGGAAGATATCAGGAAAGATAGCAATAGTATTATCCAATATTAGTAGTCAGGAGTGGGCTGATAAATTTAAAAAAACAAATTTACCACTAGTATTTTCTGATCAAATGGGAAAGAAGGCTTTAATAAATAATTTAAAGAATATAGAAATACTCGTTAAGGGGCAAAAGATAGAGGATGAAATGTGGAAGTTGCTTTTACTTGCTCTTACGGGACAGGATACATATCAATCACAGGAAGAGAATGGAGAGAAAAACCGTAAAACCAGGAATGGTATTAAAACATTGATAAAGGAAAACCTATATCAGGTAGATATGCAACAGGACGAGATTGCAAAGACTGTTCCACCAGGTCCTCAAAGAATCAGGGGTATTGCTGGCTCAGGGAAGTCTGTTTTATTATGTCAAAAAGCTGCTCATATGCATCTGAAATATCCAGATTGGGATATCGCAGTAGTATTCTTTACCAGGAGCTTATATGATAATATGACTCGGGAAATTGATAAGTGGATCAGGCATTACAGTAATGGTGAAAAGCAATTAGATACTGACAGTAAACTGCAGATTTTACATGCATGGGGTGCAAGAGAACAGCCAGGTTTTTATCGTAAAGTATGTTTACATAATAAGGTAACACCACTTACTGCAGGTGACAGAGTATTGGGAAGGGGAGCTCCCAGTGACAAATTAGTGAAAGCCTGCAAATTATTACTGGAGGAAAAAAAAGCTTTAAAGTCTATTTTTAATGCAGTTTTGATCGATGAGGCTCAGGATCTTGTTGTAGATAATAAAAATTTAAAATATCACGATAAACAGCCCTTTTTCTGGTTGGCTTACCAGTCTTTAAAATCAGTTAAGGATACTGATGAAAGGCGTTTAATCTGGGCTTATGATGAGGCGCAAAGCCTCAATTCATTGAATATACCAACGGCCCCGGAATTATTTGGAAAAGAAGACAAATTTAAACGGATGGTTAGTGGTTTTCATAAAGGCGGTATTAGAAAAAGTGAAGTTATGAATAAATGTTATCGAACTCCCGGTCCTATACTGGTAGCTGCTCATGCAATTGGTATGGGTATTCTGCGTGAGGAAGGCATGTTAAATGGGTTTACTACCCAGGAGGATTGGGAGAATATAGGTTATCAGATTAAGGAGGGGAGTTTTCGTTCTGGTCAGAAAGTAAAATTGCATAGACCAGAGGAAACCACACCAAATATGGTACCTAGACTGTGGAATGATGAAGTAATTGAATTTAATATATTTAATAGGCGTCAGCAAGAGCTTAAAATGCTGGCTAGGAATATTAAATATAATCTTGCTATAGATAACTTGAATCCTAGTCGAGATATTCTTATTATTGTTCCAGGATTTTTCAGGGATGCGGATAAATTACAGAAAGAGATTGCTAAATATCTTCTTAGGGAAAATATAGATGTATATCTTCCAGGAGCTCTAAAAAATAATGATCTATATTCGCATTATCCTAATAATGATCCGGATCGTTTCTGGAACAAAGGCGGGGTAACAATATCAAAGGTGTTTAAGGCAAAGGGTAATGAGGCTTATATGGTTTATGTAGTAGGTCTTGATAATATAGCAGAGAACGAGGCAGACTTTTCTTTGCGTAACCAACTATTTGTTGCTTTAACGAGGACTAAAGGCTGGTTGAATGTAAGTGGTATAGGTTCCTATCATTTTTATGATGAGTTTAGAAATGTTCTAAAAAGTGGCAATACTTTTAGATTTAAATTTCAAAGACCATTAGTTGAGAGTTATAAGAAGTGAAAGGGGAATTAAAATGGTAGATATTAAAGATATTCAGGAAAAAGTTAATCGTGCAGTTCATTTTAAAAGAGATGGGAAATATGAAAGGGCTTGCAAAATTTATGAAAAATTAGAAACTCAGTTACCAAATGACCCTACAATATTAAAAAGTTGGGCAAAGGTGGTGGCATTACAGGGAAAATATGAAAGGGCAGCTGAAATGTTTGCTAGAGCAGCAGTGATGTTTGATAAAATAGATTACCCGGAACAATCAGAAATCTGTAAAAGTCATTTTATAAATCTTAAAAAATTAGATAAAAATTCTGCAAAATTCCAGATGTATTTAAAGGCAATTAAGGGTTAATATGTAGAGTAATCTTATTTTAAGGAGGTAGTTGAAATCTATAAGTTACATCCATTAGAAGAGATAAAAAAATACAGGTCAAGAAATATAAATACTGTAGAAGACGAGATTGAATTAAATAGTTGTTTAGATTACAAGATTTCAGAAGTCCTTCAGGAAATAAAGGCAATTGTTAAGATTAATGAAAAGATTTCTAAGAAGAGTGTGATATTAATGAATGATTCATTGAATAAATATAATGAACTCCATTTGAAGATTGAGAATATCGAAAGTAAACAGATTGAGGGTTTAGACAAAGGGAAAAAAGAATTAATAGATAAGCTCATATTTATCTGTGATATATTTGATAGAATGTATCAGTTCTCAAAGGATACTGAAAACGGAAAGTGGACTGCTACTCTGCAAGAAGCACTAGAGCAAATAGAACATAAATTAAAAAAAGTAGAACTGATTACTTTTCCAAAAGATGATATGAAATTTAATCCTGAAAAACATATTTGTGAGGAAACAGAAGACATTGATGGAGTGGAATCAGGTATTATTATAGAAGTAATCCGAAAAGGATATTATTATAAAGATAATCTATTGAGAGAAGCTCTGGTAAAGGTTAATAAATAGATGGAGGGTGATAAAATGGGTATTACTGTTGGAATTGATTTAGGAACTACCAATTCAGCAATCGCATATGTAAAAAATAACAGACCAGAAATTATTCCAAATAAAAGAGGTAAAAGGACCACACCATCTGTGGTAAGCATTAATGATGATGGTGATGTATTAATCGGAACACCTGCTAAAAATATGATTCAGTATGCTTCTGAAAATGTAATTAGCGAGATAAAAAGAAGAATGGATACACAGGAAAAGGTCAGTTTAGATGATAAAGAATATACACCTGAAGAGGTATCTGCTTTTATAATTAAATATTTAGTGGAATGTGCTGAGAATTATTTGGGCGAAGAAGTTGATGAGGCTGTAATTACAGTACCGGCTAATTTTAATGATCTGCAGCGCAGGGCGACTATGAATGCCGCTGATATTGCAGGGATTAAAGTTGAAAGGATAATAAATGAACCTACCGCAGCAGCCTTAGCATATGGACTTGATAATTACGATAAGGATGAAAACATTCTTGTTTATGACCTTGGAGGCGGTACTTTTGATGTTACTATTTTAGAGTTTTTTGATGGTATTTTTGATATACAGGGTGGATCAGGAGATAATTTTCTCGGAGGTAGTGACTTTGATAAGTTACTTGTAGATTTTATTAATAGTGAATTCAAAGATAGTAATGATATAGATTTGAAAGAGTATATTAAAGATAGTATATTTAAAGAGATTGCGGAAGATATAAAGATAGAATTATCATCAGTGAAATCACATTACTTTTCTCGTCCTGTTGTAGAAGGGTTATCTGATAGTGATGATAATCCGATAAATATAAAAATGAAAATAAGTAGAGTTAGCTTTGAAGAACTTATAAAGGAATTAGTAGGAAAAACAGGGGAATTAATTGATAACGCATTGGAAGAAGCTGGTGTAAGTGCAGATGATATAGATACAGTTCTGGCAGTAGGGGGTTCTACCAGAGTTCCAATGGTGCGGGAATTATTAAAAAATAGATTTGGCTCTAAAGTACGTTTCGATATTAATCCTGATGAAGCAATAGCCCTTGGAGCTGCGATACAGGCAGGTATCAAGGCTGAGAAATTTTCTAAGGAAAAGAATCCAATTGTAACAGATATTTGTTATAGAAATTTGGGAGTAGAAATGGTTTCAGATATAGGTGGTAGATTGATGGCAGGATTGTTTGATGTTTTAATTAAGAAAAATACTACAATTCCTACATCAAACAAGATGGTTTACTCTACATTACATGACAATCAAACCTCTATAAATGTACAGGTTTTTGAGGGTGATGACCCACTGACTATTAATAATAAAAAGG
>JBDNGI010000231.1:0-1618 GCA_041689345.1 Halanaerobiales bacterium | reverse complement strand
TGGATAAATGAAGAAATTAAAGACCCTTTAAAGCATATTATAAAGGAGAATATAGAAACTTATAAAGTATATTCTAATTTAAAAATACTGAAACCTATACCTGAACAATTATTAGCTATGAAAATACTAGCTGCTAGACCAGAACCTGCAAAAGATTTTATGGATGCATATATCTTATGTAAAAATTTAAATATAAAGACTACAGAAAGGCTTATGAATATATTATCTGATTATATCCCATTTACACTTCTGGGAGAAAGACAAATAAATTTCATTAGGTATTTAGGAGATGATCTGGGCTATGATTGGAAATAAATATTTGCTAGAATTTTATAACTATAATGATGAAGATGCCAGCTTTAATCAAATATTAGAATTATTAAAATACAAAAATACAGATTTTATAGTCAGTTTAAAAAAACAACCCATTGATATCGAGTTATGTAACAGTGATGAAATAAATTATTTAGTTAAAACATCAGCCATAATAGATTATTATCTACAGTTACATGATATTGAAGTCCCACTTTGGATTAGAAATCAAAAATTGAAGTTTAAAAAGCCTTATTATCATTCTAAAAGAATAAGTGATATTGAAAAAATCAAACTAATATATAGTAATCCTGCACCTTTCAGAGCAAGAAATGTTTATTTTGATTTAAATGGTCTAGAAAGGGTTTAAAAATAACCCCTCCCCATCCCAAAAAGTAAATAGTGAGTAATTGTATATATACTATATTTTCTATATAATTTAGTTGTTTATTCATTAACAACATTAACTGGGTTTCCATCTAAAAATTCTTCCAAATTTTTAATCGCAGTATTCATCAAACGTTGTCTTGATTCTTTTGGTGCCCAGGCAATATGTGGTGTAATAATGGTATTTTTAGCACTTAATAATGGATTATCCATCTGGGGTGGTTCAACTGCCAACACATCAGCAGCAAATCCTGCAACTTTCCCATCATTTAGGGCTTCTACAAGTTCTTCTTCTACTACTAATGGCCCTCTCGAGGTATTAATAATCATAACACCATCTTTCATCTTAGCTATACTGTCTTTGTTAATTATACCTTTGGTACTTTCAAAAAGTGGACAATGAAGACTAATCACATCCGATTTTTCCAGTAATTCTACTAGTTCTACATATTTCATTGTTTCACTTTCCAGATCTTTATTCTGATATTTATCATATGCAAGTACGTCCATACCAAAAGATTGGGCTATTTCCCCTGTTCTCTGACCGATTTTGCCAAAACCAATGATACCTATAGTTTTTCCTGCTAATTCTATTAAGGGATAATTCCAAAATGTAAAATCAGGACATTCAGCCCAAGCACCCTCTTTCACTGCCTCACTATGTTCCCAGACATGGTGACACATCTCTAATAATAAGGCAAAAACAAACTGCCCTACAGCAGTCGTTCCATATGTAGGAATATTTGTGACTACAACATCCATCTCTTTAGTCGCCTCTACATCCACAACATTATATCCAGTGGCTAATACACCAACATATTTAATCTGTGGTAACTTTTCAAATGTTTCTTTAGTTAATGGAGTTTTATTAGTAAAAACAACTTCTGCATCTCCTATTCTTTCAATAATTTTCTCCTCA
>JBDNGI010000230.1:0-9584 GCA_041689345.1 Halanaerobiales bacterium | reverse complement strand
TTTATCACCTTTAATTAAAGCCATAGGAGCAGATTTAAAGTTTAATATAGGACCATCAAGTAATAATAATATTATCACTGAAGGGATTTCTGATTATATGTATTTGCAAGCTATGATTAATTATTTAGAAATAGATGATCCTCCAAATATTATTCCTTCTGCGGGTGCCAGTAACGTTAATAGAATTGTATCTATTTTAATAGGTTGGGGATGTGACTTTAAGATACTCTTAGATTACGATAGAGCTGGATATGATGAGTATAAAATATTAATTAATAATCTTGGTATATCTTTAAAAGAGAAAATTATATTTATAGGTAGCAAAAGTACAATAGATATTATACCTGAAGAAATAAATGGTTCAAGAAAGACTATAGAAAATTTGATTGATGATAAAGACTATGAAAAACTGAATAATCCATATGATGCAGCAAGTTCATTTAAAACAATTGCTGCGAAAGAATTTTTATGATAAGGTAGCAAATGGTGATTTAGAGCCTAATAAAGAAACAATATCTCATTTTAATGATTTGTTTTTAGCTTTAGGATTGGTTAATGATAATAAGGCACTCGAGGAAGAGACGGCATAGTTTAATGTGTAGATATTTAGGCATGTAAGCTGAAATAGAGACAAGTGTAAACAAAGGTTCACATACTTATAATTAATTTTCTAACCTCAAGAGAAACAAGCTGAGTTTTTTTGTATGGTTATTTAAAGCTAATAATTCTTAATTTTGGAGGTATAGTTAATGCCTAGATTAACAGAGCAGTATGTTCAATGTGTTTCTTTAGGATACTTAAAAGAGTATTATAAAGAGAAGTATAAGAAGGATACAGTTTTCGCTAAACAGGAAGTTGTAGTAAGAAAAAGGTTTGGTGGAGGTCGGGCAGACGGATTAATTTCTTTTAGGGACTTTAATCATAATATCTTTACAGTTTCTTTAGAGGCTAAGTCTTGTAAGACTTTATGTAATATAACTTTTTGGTATGATGATATTAAACGGACAAATCATGGATTTTTTACTGGTTTTATAGCTATAGTTATATCTCTTTACTTATTATGGGACTTTTCCTAGTATATTAAATGGACAATACCTTTTATAATGTTTTTTATTTTGACTTTCGTATATTGTTATATTACTGCTGGGCTTTTAAATTATAAAGCAGTTGATGTTATAAGACAGATAGAGAGATACCCTGCTAATGAAAAATGGATTGCTTTATCTACAGATTCATACAATAAAGTTTCTGTTAAAGACAAAAAAACTCTACATAAAAAATGTAAAAATAAGAATATTGGCTTAATATTGGTTAGTCCAGGTGGTAAAGTTAGAATAGAAAAATATCCTCAGTATATCAATACTAAATTTAGAGATGGTGATTATCTTAAGTATTACTGTATAGGCAGTGAAAAAAGAAAGACCTTATAGTTAATTATTTAAGAATGTTAGAGTGGTAGATAATATTAACTTAAATAGATAGAAAGCTATGAGTTTTAAGGCATTTGTTTAGATATTTCATTATAAATAAAAGGGGTTGTATGTTAATGGGAGAAAAAATTAAAAGTCTTTTAGAAGAGATTAGGCATAAAGAATTAGTGCTACCAGAGTTTCAAAGAGAATATAACTGGACCAGAACTCAAGTAAAAGATTTATTTACATCATTATTTAAAAATTATCCTACAGGTAGTTTGTTAATTTGGAAAACTGATAATCCTCCAAAGATAAAAAATGATGCTTATGATTTAGAAAGTGTTAGGAGGGTAAAAGTATTATTGGATGGTCAGCAAAGACTCACTAGCCTCTATTTAAATGTTTATGGTGAGATACCACCGTTTTATAATAATACTGAAATAAGTGATGGCTATTTTAAATTATTTTTTAATTTAAAAACAGGGGAATTTAAATATTATAAACAGAAAGAAATGGACAATAATCCATTATGGTATAATGTAATTGAATTGTTTAAAAACCCACCATCTGTTTTTCAACTGGTTAGGGAATTAGAAGTTGAGAATGTTGATGAAGTGGGTGATATAATTGAGAACAATCTTAAGAAAATTGAGGATATTGGAGATAAAAATTATCCTGTGCAGGAAGTACCAACAGATTCCAACATAAGAGAGGCTATTAAAGTATTTGACTTAATAAATAGTCAGGGGACCCCATTAACTAATGCTGATATTGCATTAGCTTATATGACTGCTGAATGGCCAGATATGAGGAGAGTATTTAAAAACAAACTTGAAAGTTTGTCAGAGGAAGATTTCATTTTTGATTTAACATTTATGACTAGGGCTATGGTAGGGATATTAAGTGGCAGAGGAAGTTTAAAACAATTTGTTAACTCTAATATTGAACAAGATGTTTCTGAATTAACGTTAAAATCACATTGGAAAAAGCTAAATAAGATATTAAATTATTTAGTATCATTTTTAAAAAATAAAGCTTACATAATGGGAACTAGTGACTTGAATACATCTAATGTATTAATACCTATAATTGTATACTTAGCAAAGAATAAGCATTTTAATAATCAAGTTGAAAATAGGACATTATATTGGTTATATGCTGCTTTATATCAAAGAAGGTTTAGTTCTAGCCTTGAAACTAGTTTAGAACAAGATGTAAATGCTGTTATAGAAAATAATAACCCCGATGCGTTAATAGAAAATTTAAAAGAAGAGGAAGGCAATCCTACATTATCAGAAGGAAGTTTGGATATGAGAGGTGTTGGACATCCACTTTATAATATGATGTGTGTTGTTATAAGAGCAAAAGGTGCTGTAGATTGGAACAACGGCTTAATTTTAGGTCATACTACAGGAGACGAATTCAAATTAGAAAGACATCATATCTTTCCTAGAAGTATACTTGGGAATAACGGTTATGATACTGGTAATAACCACCATGATAAGAAAAGGGTTAATGAAATAGCTAATCGAATTCCACTTACTAAATCAGGAAATCTAAGCATATTTAATACATCTCCAGAAGAGTATCTTCCTATTGTAGAAAATAATTACCCAGGTGTTTTAGAGAGATCACTCATTCCGTTAGATCCTGAACTATGGAAACTAAAGAATTATGAGATGTTTTTGAAAGAAAGAAGGAAAATAATTTCGAATGAAATAAATTTATTTATGACAAATCTTCTTACCCAATAAAAAAGACTATGCAGGAAATTAATAAGGAGAGATAATAATGAGAACCGAAATACAGGAGCATGTTAATCTCATTGATATTACACCAACTGAGTGTTCAGTTATAACTTCAGGACTATCACACTATTATTATGAACTAAAGACTAATGTCCTGAAAGCTTTAAAGTGTCGGGAGAAATGATATTAAATATTTTAGAAACAATTGAAAAACAAGCAAAACCAAGTCGAACAAGTGAACTTGATCTGAATATTAAATTAAAAATGTTTAAATATTTGAGTACCTAAACAAATAATCTTAAAAACCAAAATATAAAATAGTGTAGGAAAGTGTTATTGGTTTTTTGTTATCCATTTGAGAAAAAACATTTAGCTGTGAATATAGTATAAGATTTGTTGGCGTACACGATAAGGTCATTTAAGTATAGAATTAATTTCGGGTTTGTGGAGATATTTTACTTGAGTTTGGAATGGCTAAAAAATAAAATGCAGATTATTACTCTAAAAATAGTTCAATCAAAAATTATACTTTTAAATTAAATACCATATTTTACTAATATTTTTGGGTAAACTTTTCCCTTGGTATATATTTGTTTTTTTTAAAATATTTTTTTTGGTAACTATCACTTCCTTTCTGAACAGCAATTATGACATTGTGGTGAAGTTATAATCACCGGATTCTCCACGGTGATCTACAGCAGTATTTTCTGTAGGTTCTTCACCTTTAGCAGTCAGACCGATATCATCCAGGTTGGTCTGATTAATAACAGCAACCATACCTGTACTGGCCGGATTACCTTCAGAACTGGACCTGTAAACTGCATAACCCATAGCATTTGGAACAGGGTCCCAGCTAACCTGGTTATAATCAGGTTAGCTGAGCACAGCAGCACCATTAATGATAGATACCTCTGCACAGGGCAGTGTTTCACCTGCCTTACTTGATTGCAGACACCTTATAGCCGTAAACTGTAGTTCCTTCAGTTCCCTGAGGGGTAACTACTAGATTCTCAGGTGTATCCAGTAGAACATCATCCTGAATGATCCTGAAGTAGTAGTCTATATCTGCAGTTAATCCAGTTAAGGAAACAGAAACCTCTGTATCCTTTTGCAGGCTTACAGGGATAGATTCATAATAGGAACCAGGTTTATCTCCATATTCCAGTCTGGCTTCACCATCCTCACTTGCTGTTATTAAAATATCAGCAGAGCTGACAGTGAGGTTAGTTACCTGTACCTTATTAATCAGAGTAAAGGCTCTCAGTTCTTTAAGTGCCTTAACGGCTAGTCCCATAAAGACATTATAACCACTCATGGGCATACCGGTTGATCTTATTTTTCAGGCCTCTTTATCAGGACCTAGTAAGGTCTTATACTTAGCACTGGCAGCAGAGAAGGCTTTCTTAACAGCCTGTTGTTTGGCAGAATTAACGTTGGTTGGTTTTGCATACTGTCTGACAGTATTGATCCCTTTCCACTTGGCAAATACAAGAGAGTCGGCAAACTTTCCTGAAGCATCAAGTGAGAAAAGGGGACCGGTTACTTTAGCCAAAAATATTCACCTCCTTTCGAAGTTACTAGAGTTTAGTGTTCATACCTTTGCTAATCAGATCTAATGGTGGCATCGCCTCCTCAATAGAGATTTCAACTTTTACATCATCACCTGTAGCACCACAGAGTTTACATTTTCTATCTTCAGATTGGTTGATTTCACAAATGCTTTTTTGTTGACATTTTTTACACTTTATTATGTAATTCATCCTGATCATCCTTAAATATATATTAATAAGTCCTAGTTTCTTTAAATTAGCTTTTTATTGTATAGTATTAATTGGCTCTCTGATTCTTCTTTCTGTTCTGAGATGACTTCCAAACCTCATTTCACCAAAGGCCTGTACACCAAATCCAATTCTTCTGGGCTGGGGGTAAGGGGTTCCGAATGCAGCTATTCCAAAAGCAACAGTTGAGAATCCATAAAAGTGAAGGGGTTGATGATAAGAACCGAATTCATTTTCTCCGAAGCTACTTTTAGCAAATCCCCAGTTATTCATATATTCTTTTATATATAGATTAATACCGTTAAGGTTTTTACCTATTGCTTTTACTTTATATTTTGCATTCTTAATTTCAGTTAGCCTGTTCCATTTATAATAGAGGTAGGCCATAATACTATTAATCTTTGCTTTTCTTAGAGTGTGATAATGGCCGGGTACTATAGTCGATTTTGGTCGACAGCCGGTTCTTTTACCTTTTCCATTTGGCCAGTAGAGCTCTTCGGCTGATAACTGACCGGTAGCATTAATACATTTATTGCTCAGACGACCGACATAGCCCCTGTAATTGTCAATTTTACTGAAACTGATGGTTGGTCCTCTGTCTGGACCTGGAGATCCAAATCTTATTTTTCCAAACTCAAAATTACCAAATCCGAACCTGGAGCCATGTCCCAGAGATGATCCAAATGAAGAGTTAGAAAAGGCTTGAATTCCAAATCCGAACTTAACTATCTTCCTGCTCCAGTATTTATCGGCCATCCTATTTGATTTATCATATTTAGCTTTCATATTATCCTGGCAACTTATTTTATCCTATCTATCTTATCTTTTAAGTCATTAAAGTCATCGACTTTAATTCCATTCTGCATGGCAACGATAAGAGTAAGAGAATCAACTGATTCTCTTAGGCTTCTGATCAGTGGTTCAATTCTGACCAGGAGATAGATAGATAGCTATAACCATTGGAAATCCATATCCACTTGACAGGGCCAGCAGTTCTTCCATTAAATTCACCTCGAATTTATTATAAACGTATGTTTATCCTATAACTGGATAATATCATGCAGGTAATGGTAAATACAATGGATAAGCATTGACATAAAATGCAGGAAAACATTTGGTGATTGATGAAGTATATCATTATGATATTCGTTTACATATTATAGATAATGATTTTTTAGTATATCTATTTTTATAAAGGGAAGAGGTAACTTCATCTAGGCTATATCAATGATTCTTTCAAAAGAGGTAAAGATAAATTAGAATATTGATAAATTGATCGTTTGTATCTACATAATAAAGATAAAGAAAAGTAGTAATAAAAGCTTTTATGGGGTGGTAATATGCTTACAATCAAATGTGCTAAATGTAAAAGTAAAATCATTAAATATAAAAAGATTGGAATGGGAAAGGTACTAAGGTGCTGGAAGAGTAAGATAAAGCGAGTTTATGATGGTGAGGTTCAGGATGGAAATTTAGTCTGTGGTAATTGCGGTAATATAATAGGTGAGGTAGAAGATGATTATGATAAGATGAACAGAGATTCCTTTACATATACTGGGACTAAAATAAAGTAGACTATGATATACGATTTAATATATTTAGAATTATTTATTACCTATAAATGAGTGTTACTGGAGGACCGTAATGAAAGATAAAATAATATTAAAGCTTAAAGAAATAGAAAAGGATGAAAATGTAAAAATCCTATTTGCTGTAGAATCAGGAAGTAGGGCCTGGGGATTTCCTTCAAAAGATAGTGATTATGATGTCAGATTTGTTTATGTTCGTCCTCTGGAGTGGTATTTATCTATTGACGATAAAAGGGAAGTCCTGGAATACCCAATTGACGATTTGCTGGATATCAGCGGATGGGATCTTAAGAAGGCTTTATCATTATTCAGAAAATCTAATCCCTCATTGATTGAATGGCTGAAATCACCAATAATTTATCTTGATCAGTATTCTTTTATGGAGAAATTAATCAATTTAAGTAAAGAATATTATTCACTTAAGGCCAGTATCTATCACTATTTAAATATGGCTTCATTCAATTATAAAAAGCATCTACAGGGAAGTACAGTAAATACAAAAAAGTACTTCTATGTTTTGAGACCGATACTTGCCTGCAGTTGGATAGAGGACAAAAAGACTTTGCCTCCGGTGGAGTTTGATAAACTGCTTGATAGTCAGGTGGATGACCAGGAGTTGTATTCTAGAATAGCTGAGTTATTAAAGAGGAAAAAATCAGGGGTAGAATTAGATGTAGAAGAAAGGATATATAGCATCCATAATTATCTCGAGGAACAGTTTGTATATTATAAAAACTATGTAAAAGATCTGGAAGATGGAGAAAGGCTAGAATTATTAATTTTAGATGGGTTGTTTAGAGATACCATCAAGGAATGCTGGGATGTAGATCTGCATTAATCTTGGTCTCATTTGTATCAACATCATAGAAATTAATCAATATATTTTTAAAGTGGGAGTATTTGATGTAGATGATATTATACTAAATACTATTGGTGGAATAATAGGATTTTGCATATATAGGGTTATTAGAAAATATTATAATAATAATGTATCGGGAGATAGAAAGCATATCGAGGAGAAATAAGTAATAGATATAGAGAGCATCTCTTTTAGTGGTGGTGGTGGATTATGAAAAATTGGGTTATTCTTTTCATTTTGACTGTATTATTTCTTGCTGTTTTAGCCAGGGTTTATTATGAAACAAATGTTTTTAAAGTATCCAGGGTAGAATTTAATAGCAGCAAAGTACCCGAGGGTTTTGAAGTTAAAGTTTTGCAGATTAGTGATGTTCATAATAAAGTTAACGATAACAATGAAGAATTGATTAATACTGTGAAAGAATTAAATGCTGACATTATTGTCATAACAGGTGACCTTATAGATAGAAAGACAGATGATTTTCAGAATGTATTCTCTCTTATTGAGAAGATGAAGCGGATTAATGAAGACATTTATTATGTATCTGGTAATCATGAATGGGGGAACCCTTATATGGAACAGCTTTTAAGTGGTCTTAAAGAGCGTAATGTTACGATACTAAATAATAATAATACTCAGGTTACTAAAAAAGGTGTAACTCTTAATCTTCTTGGAGTTGATGATGTTTCAACCGGTCATGAAGATTTAAAGAAAGCATTTAATAATATTGATCAAGAAGAACTATATACTATATTACTATCTCATTCTCCAGATATTATTGAAAAATACAATAATATACCTGCAGATCTGATTTTGAGTGGTCATACACACGGTGGACAGGTGAGGTTTCCTTTTATAGGTGCATTAGTGGTTCCTGATCAGGGATTTTTCCCGAAGTTGGATAAAGGAGCATACAAAGTTGGTACAGAACAATATCTTTACATAGATAGTGGACTTGGTACAAGTATTGCTCCAATAAGATTTCTCAACCAAAGTCAGATAAGTTTAATTAAAATTGCAAATAATTAATTTACTAGAATTATTATGTTCCATTAGCCCCAATAGCATCTACCGGGCAAGATTCTAATGCTTCCATACATAGTTTTTTCTCTTCTTTAGTTTCAGGTTGTTTGTTTACTATTGCGTGTTTATCTCCTACAGTAAATGTAAAATTATATGGAGCTTTTTCCATACATAGACCACAGGTAATGCAACTTTCATCCACATAAAATTCTCCTTCAACATTATCGAAGAATTTATCATTCGGATTAGCCATTTAAAATCCTCCTTATTTTCAAACCATAATTAAACTACTTTTGTTTTATAATAACTCTCCGATCATTTTTTATACTGGTGTAAATGATTATTAGCTTATACCAGTTTATTGTTTTTTTTACTACTTTTGTATTTCTATTTTTATATGATATAATTATTATAGATTTAGTATTAGAAAGAAGGTTATAGATATGAGAAAGATATCTTTTGAAGAATATGATAAAAAAAGAAAATCAGCTAAAATAGATTTACTAGAAATAAGAGATGATTTAGATAAAAAAGTCAGTTCTGGATTAAGAACTCGTGATAGTGAAAAGAGGTTTCTATTATATAAATTGGCAAAAGAGAAGAAAGAAAGTATGCTAAAAAAAGTTGGAGATAGGAAATATAAGTATCTATAAAAGGGGTATATTATGGATAGTCAAGATTTAAAGAAAAAGACAGTATCTATATTAAAGTCTAATAAGGATGACTTGTATAAAAAGATTGCTATTATTTCAGTTATAACTGAAGCTGTTAAAGAATTTAATGTCAAACCAGTTATTGTTGGTGGACAGGCTGTTGAATTCTATACCTCTGGAGGTTATAGTACTCTAGATATAGACATTTTATGTGAACTTCATATAGCTGAGATAGACAGTGTTTTAAAACCTTTAGGTTTTGAAAGGGAAGGTAAGTACTGGACTTATCCAGGTAGTAAGCTGGCTATAGAGGTTCCTTCTGGTCCGCTCGCTGGCAGCTGGGATAAAGTAACTGAGGTAACAATCGAGGGATTAGAAGCTTATGTCATTGGTATAGAGGATATTATTGTGGATCGTTTAAACCGATATAAATATTGGAGAGAATTTGATGATGAAGAATGGATTATAGGTATGATATATGTTAATTATGAGGACATTGATTGGGATTATTTATATAAGAAG
>JBDNGI010000229.1:0-10052 GCA_041689345.1 Halanaerobiales bacterium | reverse complement strand
CTCACTTCGTTCAAACAGTTATTTTGCAAACCAGCTTCTTGCAATCAATCCGTTACTGGAGACTTTTAAAATTCATTCAGCTAAATAGCAAAATGTCTAGGAATATTACCAACGGTTGTGGAGATGATTCGAAAATATTAATAACATGAAGGCAATTATAAATTTAAGAAATACTTAGAATAGCACATCTATTAATGATGTGCTATTCACATTTCTATATTCTCTTACATATAATAATTTTGATCTTGACGGATTTAAGAAGACTCCCGATTCTAAAAGTGGGGGAGTGCCGCTAAGTTTCTGAATAAAGTCTTCTGAATAAAGTCTTCTGTATATATTCTATAGAAGTAAGAGGAGGGGTATAGATGTTAAAAAATTCAGAGTTAAAGATGAAGGACGTTATTGATATTAATAAAGGGAAAAAGTTAGGTTTTATAGATGATGTGGATATAGAGATAGAAAATGGGCGCATCAGGGCTTTTGTAGTGCCTGCTCATCAATATAAATTATTTAATTTTTTTATAAAAAAAAATGATATCATTATAAGCTGGGATGAAATAAAAAAGATTGGAGAAGACGTTATTTTAGTAGAGCTGAAAGATATTGAAGGTTAAAAAGTAAATAATTTATGATATACTATGATAGTAAGTAATATAATAGGAGGATCAATCTGAAATGAAATGTCCCTACTGTAATCATTTAGAAAGTAAAGTAATAGATTCTCGTTATACTGAAGAACATACTTGTATAAGACGACGTAGGGAATGCCTTGAGTGTCAAGAAAGATTTACTACTTATGAGCGGCTAGAGGATGTTCCATTAATGGTCTTAAAAAAAGATGAACAAAGAGAGCTATTTGACCGTAATAAGTTGATGACCGGATTGTTAAAAGCCTGTGAAAAAAGGCCTGTTTCTAAACAAAATTTAGAAAAATTAATAACTGATATTGAAAAAAAATTAAGAAATGATATGAAACAGGAAGTTCAAAGTTCTGAAATTGGAGAAATGGTTATGCAGTATTTGAAAGACCTAGATGAGGTTGCTTATGTAAGATTTGCTTCTGTATATAGACAATTTAAAGATGTTATCAAGTTTAAACAAGAGTTAGAAAGATTACTTAATGATTAATAATGATCAAAGGAGGCGAAACTACTAGTGTTTTCCTGGGTACAAGATAAAGAATTATGCTATCTAGAGATTAGTCAATTTTTAGATTTTGGAATAAAAGCCTATTTTACATCTCGCCTGGGTGGAGTAAGTACTGGTAGTTTTAATACATTGAATTTAGGCTTACATACCTCTGACAAACATTATAATGTCAAAAAAAATAGAAAAAGAATAGCAAGGTCTCTTGGTATTAACCCGGAAAGTTTTGTGGCTGCTGAGCAGATACATGATAATAAAATATACCTTGTTAATGAAAGAGATAAGGGGTCTGGTGCTTTACATTATAGGGATAGTATCTCCGGTATGGATGCTCTAATTACTAATACAAGAGGATTACCCTTAATATCCTTTTATGCAGATTGTGTACCTTTATATTTTGTTGAACCCCAAAAAAAGGTGATTGCTTTAGCTCATGCAGGATGGCAAGGCACATTAAAAAAGATAGGGGAAAAGACCGTCTCTGTTATGGAAAAAGAATTTAATGTTAATTCTAAAGATATATGGGTTGCCATCGGACCTTCAATCTCAAGAGATTTTTATGAAGTTAATGATATTGTAATTAAAAAATTTAAAAAAGAATTTAAAAATTACAAAGAATTTGTTGTAGATAAAGGTAAAAATTCCTATTTATTGGATCTCTGGTGTGCTAATATTAATAGTTTAAAAGAGGCTGGTATTAATGATAAGCATATTATTTTAAGTAATTATTGTACATATAGAGATAACAAATATTTTTACTCTTACAGAAGAGAAAAGGGAAAGACCGGTAGAATGGCCAGTATAATATTCTTTTAATATATGTTTACTAATAATTATTAAGGATGATATTATGGGAAAAG
The DNA here is from genome assembly GCA_041689345.1 of Halanaerobiales bacterium. Classification (GTDB taxonomy): domain Bacteria; phylum Bacillota; class Halanaerobiia; order Halanaerobiales; family DTU029; genus JBDNGI01. The sequence continues at coordinate 8,046 of JBDNGI010000229.1, read as the reverse complement.
ATAATCTTTATTATCTGGCACAAAAGAAAAACGATTATAAATATGGAAAAAATAAAAAGAAAAGAAAAAAAGGAAAATATATATTTTTTTTCATTTGTTTACTGGTTTTTTTTTCTATTGCATATTATTATTTAACAATTAATCGTATTGATCTGGTAACAGCAGATTATAATGAAATTGTGGATGGATTTTCTACTAAAGGTTTATTGATAAGAGACGAAAAAAAATACTATGCTGATCAAACTGGGCATATTATTCTTTTGAAAGAAGAAGGAGAACGAGTAGGGTATGGTCAAGATATAATAAAGATTAATAATAACATTTTATATAATCATAATCCAGGTCTAGTTAGTTATGCTATAGATAATTTAGAAGAAAAATTGACCCCCAAAAATATAGATAATATCAATATTAGAAATTTTTCCAATTATAAACGACAATATAAACAATTATTAAATAATGATTATATTGAAAAAGGACAGGCTTTATTTAGAATTATAAATAATGATAGTTTTTATATTATAATTAAAACTGATTTTAATGAGATTGAAAGATATCGAAATAATGAGAAGGTCTTTATAAAACCCGATTTCTTAGAAAATAGAATTCTTGAAGCTAATATTGTTAAGAAAGTTTTTGAAGGTAATGAAGGACTTTTGATTATAAAGGTAAATACTTTTGTAAAAGAATGGCTTAATATACGGCGTATCGATTTTACTTTTATTAAAAATATTTATAGAGGAATAACTATACCACGGAAAGCGGTTTTTACTATTCCTAGTGGACAAGGGGTTTTAGTTTATCAAACTGATGGAAGATATAAGTTTTCTAAAGTGAATATTGTGTATGGTAATGATCAATTTGTCATAGTAAGTGGAGTTGAAATAGGACAAAAAATTATTATTAATCCAGAGGATGTAGATTATGGAAGAGGGGTGAAGTAAGTGATTAAAAATGAACTAATAACTCGTCTTAATAATGTAAAAAAACGGATTAAAATAGCAGCTAAAAATGCTGATAGAAAAGAAGAAGATATATCTCTAATAGCTGTTAGTAAAAATCATCAGCTTAGTAAAATAGATTTTTTTCAAAGAGAGGGTTTACAGGTATATGGAGAAAGTAGAGTACAAGAATTAATAGATAAATATGAACAAAAACCTGATTTAAAATGGCATTTTATTGGACATTTACAGAGAAATAAAGTAAAATATTTAATGCGTATGAAGAATTGTGAGCTTATCCACTCACTTGATAGTTGGCGTCTAGCAAAGGAAATTAACAAAAGGGCCCATAAAGAAAAAAGGGTTATGCCTGTATTGTTAGAAGTAAATGTTGCTGGAGATGATAGTAAATATGGTATTTCTCCTGGAGAAGTATATGATTTTTTGCATGATGCAGTTCAGTTGAATAATATTGAAATACAGGGATTGATGACTATTGCACCATATGTCTCTGAAGCGGAAGAAGTTAGACATATATTTAAACACCTAGCTATTATTAAAGAGGAAATGATTCAAAAAGGATTTAATTTAAAGGAATTGTCTATGGGAATGTCTAATGATTTTGAAATTGCCATTGAAGAAGGATCTACAATGGTTAGAATAGGTAGTGCACTCTTTGGTGAAAGAGAGGGTAATTAATGGATACTCGTATACTATGGGGTCAACTACTAGATTTTTTTGGTTTCCACAATCATACTAGTGATCAAGAGAGGGAAATAATAAATAGATCTGATGATAAAAAAATAATAAGTATCTATAAACGTCAGGGATTTAGAATTGTGGTCCATTGTCCGGATTCTTTCACTGAGGTGCAAGATATTGTAGATCAATTAAAATTAAAGAAACCAATAATATTAAATTTAGAAGCAATGGAAAGAGAATTGGCTAGACGGATAATCGACTTTATTAGTCGAGCAGTATATGGGATTGATGGTAATGTACAAAAAATTTCAGATGCAATTTTCATATTTACACCAAATAATATTCATTTAGATGACCAACTGCTGAAAAAAAACAAATCATTATTCAGATGAAAAAGACTCGATTTTGATAGTAATAAGTATTTGATAACTATTTATTTTATTACAAGGGGGAAATTATGAATTTTTTAGTGTATATAATTAAAACAGTATTTTCTATATTCTATTGGTTACTGATTATCCGAGCAATAGTAAGTTGGCTATCACCCAATATACATGATCCGAATTGGAGAAAGTTGTTGAAATTATTGTATGATTTAACTGAACCAATATTAAGTCCAATTAGAAAGATTCTACCATCTAATTCCTGGGGAATAGATTTTTCTCCTCTTATTGCTTTATTAGCTTTAAGTATTCTTCGTTCTTTTTTAATAAGATTATTATATTATTTAGTAATGGATTTAGGTTTTTAGATTATATGAAGAGTAATTAATTATGTAGTGTAGTTGTTATAAGGGGTGTTCATATATTATGTTAGATAGAGAAAGATTGAGTTCACATCTTCATAATGAAGAGGAACTAATGTTAGCAGGTCATATATTTGATAAAATTGAAATGGTTATAAAAAGAAAAAGTAATGAATCAACTAATTTCTTGAATCCTTATGAAGTTGATATTGCTACTGGTATAATTAAGCAAATTTATGATGTCAATTTTATTGTTGATGGAGGATATAAAGGTTCTGAAAGAAAAAGGATTACGATTTTCCCGGAATATCTTTTCCCAGATCATGTAGAAACACCACTAAGTTTGCTGAAGGTAAGTGGTAATTTTAAGTTTCAAGCAGTAAGTCATCGGGATTTTCTTGGTGCTATTATGGGTCTTGGAATTAAAAGGGAGATGGTTGGGGATATCATAATTACTGATGATTTTGCTCAAGTAGTTGTAGCAGACGAGTTAAAAGAATTTATTTCTATGAAACTTAATCAAGTTCATGAAATTCCTGTTGAAATAAGTGAGATGCGGTCTGAAGATTTACTTATTCCAACTGAAAACACAAAAGAAATAAGAACTACAGTTGCTTCTATGAGGCTGGACGCAGTCGCTAGTGCTGGTTTTGGTGATTCTAGGAGTAAGATTACTAGAGATATAAAGAGTGAGAAGGTTAAGGTTAATTGGAAAGTAGAAAATAATCCTGCTAGTAATGTTGAAATTGGTGATATGATCTCTATTAGAAGTAGAGGTCGTGTGAAAGTAGACCAAGATAATGGTCTTTCACATCGCGGTAGAACTAAATTGATTTTACAACGTTATACCTAAGCAGATGTCTTTCTTGAAATTTAAATTAGCAGATTGCTATAGAGTATATATTTTTTTAAAAAGAATTGAATTAGTTTCATGCCTATAAATTTATTTAAAGGGGTGAGTGCAAATGAAGATTTCTCCACTTGATATCTATAATCATGAATTTAATAAAACAACTTTTGGTTATAATGTTAAACAGGTCGATCAATTTCTTGATGAAATTGGTGTTGCTTATGAAAAATTATTAAAAGAAGTTAACAATCTGCAAGATAATAATGAGCAGCTGAAAGAAAAAATAACTGCTCAAGAAGATATGGAAGAAAAATTACAAAATATTATTTTGACTGTTCAGGAAACAGCCAAAGAAATGACTAAACAGGCCTATAAAGAAGCAGAAATTATAATTAAAAGAGCAGAGATTAAGGCTGAAAAAATTGAAGACAAGGCTAAAGATAAGATCAAGGTAGAGTATGCGTCATTTCAGGCTATCAAAGAAAGTCGCGATTTATTTAAGATAAGATATAAGACAATGTTGGAGAGTCATCTTGAAATGATTAAAAAAGATGACGAGAATGAAGAAAAAAATGAAGAGAATCTTGCTTCTGTCCGCAATTTTAACCTTAATGAATAATTGTGGTATAAGACTGTTAAATAGCCCCTAAAGGGGCTTTTTTCTCGAAAACCTTAAAACCTTAAAACCTTAAAACCTGAAAACCTTAAAACCTTAAAACCTTAAAACCTTAAAACCTTAAAACCTTAAAACCTTAAAACCTTCAGAAAAAATCCATGAAAAATTATATCTTATACTTGACAAGAGATCTTATATATAGTAAACTATCATCTGTAAAGTAAAAATACTTAACAGGTGTTTTTTTGCTTATTTATGTTAGTTTAATAATAAAAAACTAGGGTGATTTTAATGTTAGATAAGGTTATAGAAATTGGACTCTTAATTGATTTTTATGGAGAGTTATTAACTGAAAAACAGCAAAAAGCCCTTAAATTATATTATTATCAGGACCTTTCGTTAAGTGAGATTGGAGAAAGGCTTGAAATTAGTAGACAGGGTGTATATGATCATCTACATCGGGGAGAAGATATCTTAAGAGACTATGAGAGAAAGATGGCCCTTATTAGTAAATATCAATTTTTTAAAAATGAAATCGAAGAAATGGACGAATATATAAAAGGGAAATCTATTGATCTTACTATAAAAAATGAATTAAGTAAACGAATAGAGCGTATTAAAAAACGTCTATAAGGAGGAGATCTATATGATATTCGAAGGTTTAGCAGAAAAATTACAGGATACCTTCAAAAAGCTGCGTGGTAAAGGTAAGCTCGGCGAAAAGGATGTTAAGGCTGCTCTAAAAGAAATTAAGATGGCTTTACTAGAAGCTGATGTCAATTATAAGGTTGTAAAAAACTTTGTAAAAAAAATACAGATGAGATCTATTGGCCATGAAGTAATGGAAAGCTTAACACCAGGCCAACAGGTAGTAAAAATTGTTAATGAGGAATTAACTGATTTGATGGGTGGTCAAAAGAGTGATTTGTTGTTTTCTCCAAAACCCCCTACGATTATTATGATGGTTGGGTTACAAGGTGCAGGTAAAACAACACATTCAGGAAAATTAGCAAAGATGTTAAAAGGTGAAGGTAAAAACCCATTAATGATTGCAGGTGATATCTATCGACCTGCTGCTATTAAACAACTGCAAGTTCTTGGTGAAAGGATAGATGTACCTGTATTTACTATGGGGGATCAAAAGAATCCTGTTGATATAGTAAAGGCAGGAATTAGTCATGCTAAGACAAATAATAATGATATTGTAATTGTTGATACAGCTGGACGTCTGCATATTGATAAAATGATGATGGAGGAATTGAAGTCTATTAAGAAGACTATCAAACCACAGGAAATATTATTGGTAGTGGATGCTATGACTGGTCAGGATGCTGTCAATGTTGCTGAAAACTTTGATAAAGACCTGGGTATTGATGGAGTTGTTCTTACAAAACTTGATGGAGATGCTCGTGGTGGTGCAGCCCTTTCAATTAAAGCGGTTACAGGTAAACCAATTAAATTTGTTGGTATGGGTGAAAAACTTGATGCTTTGGAGCAATTTCATCCAGATCGAATGTCATCTCGGATATTAGGAATGGGTGACGTATTAAGTCTTATTGAAAAGGCAGAAGCTAGTTTGGATGTTAAGAAAGCCCAAGAGCTTGAGGAGAAATTAAAGAAAAATGAGTTTACATTGGAAGATTTTCTAGATCAGATGGCACAGGTTAGAAATATGGGACCTCTTGATCAGGTTTTAGGAATGATTCCTGGAATGGCTGGCGCAAGTCAATTGAAAAATTTACAAGTTGATGAAAAACAACTTGATCACATTGAAGCTATTATTGGTTCTATGACTACTGAAGAACGGAGAAAACCAGAAATTATAAATGGAAGTCGTAGGCGAAGAATCTCTGCAGGTAGTGGGACTACTATTCAAGATGTAAATCGCTTATTAAAGCAATTTAAAGATACCAAAAAGATGATGAAACAATTTACTGATATGTCTAAAGGTAAGGGTAAATTTAGAGGAAAACTTCCCTTTTAGTTAAACATCCTTCGGTTAATATCTGTAAATGTTGGGTTAATAAGTTCCAGAACGTAATGGAGGATTTATTAATAGCTTAGTAGTATGAAATGAATTTTAGATACTTTAATAGTATTTTAAAATATAGATAGATTTATTTATAACTAAGAATACTTTAAAGGAAGGGGGTGACGGTATGTCAGTTAAAATTCGTATGAGAAGAATGGGCAGCAAGAGAAATGCCTTTTATCGTTTGGTTGTAGCTGATTCCAGAAAACCACGTGATGGTCGTTATATTGAGGAATTAGGTTATTATAATCCAACTACTGAGCCTGCTACAGTTAAAATTAATGAAGAAAAAGCACTGAAATGGTTAAAAGAAGGGGCTTTGCCTTCTGACACTGTTAAGAGTTTATTAAAAAAAGAGGGTATTATGTCTAAATTTTATGAGCAGAAATAAAGGGGGATTACTCCGATGAAAGAATTAGTTGAAAATATTGCTAAAGCAATAGTTGACCAGCCTGATATGGTTCATATAAATGAGGTTCAGGGTGAAAAATCAGTAATTCTTGAGATATCTGTTGCAGATGATGACATGGGTAAAATTATCGGTAGACAGGGTAGAATCGCTCGGGCTATTCGAACAGTTGTGAAAGCTGCTGCAACTAAAGAGGGAAAAAAGGTAATAGTAGATATTCAGGAAAATTAAAATATAAATATCTTGAGGTATACTTTATGAATGATAAAAAGATGATTACAATAGGAAAAATCACAAAGAGTCAGGGTAATAAAGGTGAAGTGAGGGTATTGCCTTTAACAGATATTCCTGAACGATTTGAGTATCTTGAAACAGTTAATCTATTTAAAGGTGACAAGATTCTGGAAAAAGAAATAGAATCTCTACGTTTTCATAAAAATTTTGTTATCATAAAATTTGTTGGTATTAATGATATTGGTACTGCCCTTGAATTGAGAGATTTTGAGATAAAAATTAGTGAAGATTTGGTATTACCTTTAGATGATTGTCAATATTATATTGAGGATATACTAGAATATGAAGTTTTCACTAATGATGGACAATTCATAGGAAATATTGCCGAGGTTATCTCTACTGGTGGTACAGATGTCTTTGTTGTTAAGGGTAAAGATAAAGATTATATGATCCCGGCAGCCCGTGAAATTATAGTTGATTTCGATGAGGACAAGGAGCAAATGGTTATAAAACCTATTCCTGGTCTGTTAGAACTTTAATTCTATGGGTAATTAAATGGGGTGTAATTGATGTTTTTTGATATTTTGACTTTATTTCCCGATATGTTTGAAGGCCCTTTTAGTGATAGTATTATTGCCAGGGCTAGAGACAATGGTATATTAGATATAAACCTGGTAAATATTAGGGATTATACAAAGGATAAGCATAATACTGCTGATGATGCTCCATATGGCGGCGGTGCTGGAATGGTTATGAAGATAGAACCGATATACCGAGCCTTTCAGTCATTACGTAAAAAAAGAGGAGATACACCTGTAGTAATGCTTAGTCCACAGGGAAGAAGACTTGATCAGCAGATAGTTAAGGATTTAAGCAAGAAAGATGGTCTGATACTTCTTTGTGGCCATTATGAGGGATTAGATGAAAGAGTTAGAGAAGAGATTGTGACAGATGAAATCTCAATTGGTGACTATGTCTTAACTGGTGGTGAAATAGCTGCTATGGTATTAGTTGATGCAGTTGCTAGGATGTTACCTGGTGTATTGGGAGATGAGCAATCTAAAATAGAAGATTCTTTTTATAATGGATTGTTGGATTACCCAAATTATACTCGCCCACGTGATTTTGAAGGGATGGAAGTTCCAGAAATTTTACTTAGTGGGAATCATGCTCTAATTGAAAGATGGAGGCGCAAAAAAGCCCTACAAAGAACACTTATACGGCGTCCAGATTTATTAAAGGATAGAGAATTAGATCCAGAAGAGCTTATATTATTAGAGGAAATTAAGAATGAATTAGAGGGTGAGATAAATGGGTAGGTTAGAAGCAGATGTATTTTTGGGATTAGTTCATTATCCTATTCGTAATAAACTTGATGATATAATTACTACAACAGTTACCAACCTTGATCTACATGATATATCTAGGGCAGGCAAAACCTATGATATAAATAAGTATTTTGTAATCAACCCTATTGAATCTCAGCAGGCATTGGTTAGAAGAATGCAAAAATACTG
>JBDNGI010000228.1:0-3308 GCA_041689345.1 Halanaerobiales bacterium | reverse complement strand
GCTATGAAGAAATTAATAAAAAATCCCTATCCCTAGGAACTCTTTCCTTAGGATAGAGATAATTATTCTTGCTATGAATATGACAGAGAACCGTCCCCAGAGCTTTTAAAATGTTATTTTAAATGTCTTAATTTCATATGGTTTAATCTCAAATGTAAGCTTAGAATCTTTTATATCTTCTTTGTCTTTCATTTCTTTCTCCATTAAGTTAGTCTCCAATATTTTAGCAGTATCAGGCAAATTAAGCTGTACCTTATCTCTCCTATTACCATATTCGTAAAATCTTAAAATCAAGCCATTACTATCCTCTGCCTTTTTTACAGTCTCCAGAATCGTACTCTCTGCTTTAATATTCAGCAAAGATCTATTCTCAGGCAAATTTCCACCTTCATTATCTGCAAATTTATATAATAAAGGATAATTCAATTCATAGGCCTCTTTTGTCACATTCCCGCCATACCAATCACCTAAGTGTGGATAAATACCATAAGTAAAGGAGTGGTGTCCCTGATCGGCTTTTGGATCAGGTTGGATGGCTGATTTTATCAAAGTTAATCTCATTATTTTATCCTTAATATCATAGCCATACTTACAGTTATTTAAAAGGCTAACACCATAATCCCTTTCCGATAAATCTGCCCATTTTTGAGCAGCAGTCTCGAACTTAGCATAATCCCAACTTGTATTCCAATGGGTAGGTCTTTCCACATTACCAAATTGTATCTCATAGTTCGCTTTAGTTGTTCTTACATCTATAGGAAAAGCGACTTTCATAAGGAGCTGCTGCTGTTGCCAGTCCACTTCTGTCTTAAAATCTATTCTCCTTTTATCAGCATATAATATCATATCTTGTTCAATTATAGAATCAAGAAATTCCCACTTAAAGCGAATAACAACCCTTTCTGAGCTCTCTTCTACTATTTCCCTATTAATCAATTTTTCCACTACATATTCTTTATGCTGGTAGTAAATATCTATATCCCAGGCATCATAATTCATAGGTTTATCTTCGAAAACCTGAAAAACATTAGCCTTCATACCATCAGGCAACACTTCACGTTCGGCTTCCTTATCATAAAGAGAAATAATCTGACCATTGTCATTTAATTTAATTACATAATATAAATTTTCTATCACATTTCCTCTTATCAGTAATTTTTTTTCAGACAATTGAACATCATTAGTCTTTACAGTATCTTTATCAACAATTTTGAATACCTTATAACCTAAAGCAGGTATTTCTGATACTGTAATTAATATCTGTTTGTTTTCTCCGTTAATAATTTCTGTAGAAAGCCTTTCACCATCCAGACTCACAAATATTTTATTCATAAACTTTTCTTGCCAATCAAGTAGAATCAGCCCATCTCTTGACCAGGATAAAGAATTGAATACTACTAGTCTTTCACCATCAACACTTACTTTGTCGGCTATATCCTCTAGAGACTTATCTAGCATTTTATTACCTGCCTCAATCACCTGAGCAAATTCTTCAGCACTATCCTCATAAACCTCATGGATAGAAGAACCAGGTATTATATCATGAAACTGATTACGCAAAATAGTTTTCCAACCCTCATTAATCATTGATTGAGGATATGTATAATTTTCATCTATACTGGAAGCAAAGCTAGAAAATAGTTCTAGATCATGATATAATATTTCACTAGTACGATTATTTTTCTTTACTTCGGCCTGAGAAGTGTATGTACCTCTATGGTATTCTAAATATAACTCTCCATCCCAGACAGGTAAATCCAAATTATCCTTAACTCTGTTTTCCAATCTATCAAAATAAGGCTCTGCTTTACCAAATTTAACTTCTGGTACACCAGGCAGTTCCTGCATTTTCCTACCCATTTCTAACATCTCTTTAGTAGGACCACCACCACCATCTCCATAGCCATATGCTAACAACAATTCATCATTTATATCTTTTTGACGATAGTTATCCCATATCCCCTGTACACTCTCAGGGTCTATAATACCATTATAAGTGTACAATGTCTGTCCTTCAGTAGGGGTTGTAATAAAATGTGTCAAAACATCTGTTCCGTCTATTCCACGCCACTGAAATGTATCATATTCTGGTCGATTAAACTGATTCCAGCTTATCTTTGTAGTCATAAAGTATTTCATTCCACTCTTCTTTATAATCTGTGGCAATGACCAGGAATAACCAAAGACATCAGGCAACCATAGAATATTACATTCCACTCCAAACTCCTTTTCAATAAAACGGGTACCATATAAGAATTGACGAACCAGAGACTCTCCAGATGGCACATTACAATCTGCCTCTACCCACATCCCCCCAGTTATTTCCCAGGAACCATCTTTAACCTTTTCTTTTATTTTTTCATATATCTCTGGATAGTCTTCTTTTATAAATTGATATAACTGTGGGGTACTCTGTAAATACTGATATTCTCGGTATTGCTCCATCAAATTTAGTACAGTCGAAAATGTTCGTGAGCATTTTTCTCTAGTATGACACAATCTCCACAACCAGGCTACATCAATATGTGAATGACCAACTACTGTAACTGTAGGCCTATTTTCATTACTGTTTTTATAATCTTTCAAATTACCCTTTAATTCTCTATTCGCCTCTTTGATAGACTGATAAAATGCAGAAGAACCAGGTTGACGGAAGTCAATAATATTGATCGAGCTATTCAAAAATTTAAGTAATTGCTGGTAATCATAATTATCTTCCTCCATTATATTAACTGTCTCCAGAATAGCCAGGGCTCGAAAATAAAAATCCTTAGCCTCTTCGTTAATAATTACCACCTTTGCGGCTTTAAATAAGCGGTCAGTATCCTGCAGACCACTAAAAGCCTTAATAGCAATTGTCAGTTTATCATTACTTAAGACTTCTTTTGTAAGAAGGACTTCCCTATGATTGACATCTAAACCCTGAACAGGTACACCATTAATATGTATTAAGGATTCTGCACCACCCAATCCTCCCACATGCCCTGTCCCCAGATCTAGATATAGAGCAGTCTTACCTTCTCGCATATCTGAAGAAACCCTTAAATCTGTTCTAAACCAGCAGGTAAGATCTTTGCCCCCCCAGCGTTCACCAATTTCAATTGTATCCCACTCACTATCAGGAAATACTGTTTTATAAGCATCTACTATATCTCCCTTATGAATCTTAAACTCTCCAAGCCCTCTTTCATTCTGATAGATGTATTTCTTTAGATCTTCTAGATATTTTTTTGCTTTTTCTTTTGTGAAAAACATATTATTAACACCCTCCTAACATACTATATATATTTACAGTATATAAATTTTTT
>JBDNGI010000227.1:0-10094 GCA_041689345.1 Halanaerobiales bacterium | reverse complement strand
GGAAATGTTTATGAAAGAGAGGAAATGTTTATGAAAGAGCTGGAGATATTACTGGAACGATTTTGGCTTAGCAAAGAACAGGATAAAGAACTTTATTACCGTATAAAAGATGCCTATCCTGATTTTAAAGATTTTCTTCAGGACAAGCTTGGTTATCGGGTCATTATTAATCCATATATAATAAAATTAGAAAAACTCCCTGGTAAACCAGAACCATGGATGGGTATTGAGGAATTTAATGATAAATTAGAATATGCCTTTTTCTGCTTATTATTAACTTTTTTGGAGGATAAAGGAGCGGAAGAACAGTTTATTCTATCTCAGGTGACAGATTTCATTGAGGCCATCTTTCCTGGGGATGAAGATGAGAAAGTAGATTGGACCTTATATAATCATAGAAGGCATCTTATTAAAGTAATGCGCTTTGCAGAAGAACTATTTATTATTAAATTAAATGATGGTACTGATTCTAATTTTATGACATCTGCCGGGGTAGAAGTTCTTTATGAAAATACGGGACTGTCTAAGTATGTTACGCAGAATTTTACTGGCAATATATTAAACTATTACTCCTATAAAGACATTGAAAAAGGAGAATGGTTGGATCTAGACCGTGATAGGGGAAGAATCAGACGCAATAGGGTTTATCGACGTCTTTTTATGTCACCTGTAGTCTATAATGAAGGGCCAGAGGATGCTGATTATCTTTACATTAAAAATTACCGTAATATGCTTATAAAAGATATAGAAGATCTGCTGGATAGTGAACTTCACGTTCATAAAAACGGTGCTTTTATTGTCTTAGATGAAAGCAAGCATTTTAAAGATGTTTTTCCTGATAATAAAAATATATCTGATATTATACTACAGTTAAATGGTATTATAAGAGAACTACTGGATAAGGGAGATATTAGCAAAAAAGAAGATGATACAATTACCATATCACAGCTTAAATTTAATAATATAATAAGTCTTTGTCGTCAGCGTTATCGTTCTGGTTGGAGTAAGGGATTTAGAGAGATGAAAATAGAGACATTATTTGATGAAGTAATATCATATATGAAAAATTTCAGTATGTTAAAAGTAGATGATAAAAGGAAAGAGCTTACGATACTTCCTCTAGTCGGCAAGATTATTGGCAGATATCCAAAAGATTTTAATATAGAAGGTGAAAAATAGTGCAGGAAAAATGGATAATAAATAGGGTTGGTTTAGTTAACTTTTGGTATTATGACGAAGAAGAATTTGAATTTTCAAAGGGCAGATTATTACTGCGGGGTTCAAATGGTTCAGGAAAATCAGTTACAATGCAGAGCTTTATTCCCTTACTATTGGATGGTAATAAAAGCCCGGAGAGGCTTGATCCTTTTGGCTCTAGAGCTCGTAAACTGGCTAATTATTTACTTGGGGAAGAAGATCAGGGTCAAGATGAACGTACTGGTTATCTCTATATGGAGTTTATTAAAAAGAGTACAGGTAAGTATTTAACTATAGGTATGGGATTACAGGCTAGAAGGGGAAAACCCTTAAACTCCTGGGGTTTTTCTATTACTGATGGTAGAAGAATCGGGCGAGACTTTTTACTATATAAGGATATCGGCGAGAAAGTACCTTTTAGTAAGATTGAGTTAAGGAACCGGATTGCTGATGGTGGTGAATTTCATGAGGGACAAAGGGATTATATGGAGATGGTCAATAAGTTATTATTTGGTTTTGAAAGCATAGATGAGTATGATGAATTGATTAAACTTTTGGTACAATTACGTACACCTAAGTTATCTAAGGATTTTAAGCCCACTGTTATCTATGATATTATGAATAATGCCATTCAACCACTATCTGACGAGGACTTAAGGCCAATGTCAGAGGCTATCGAGAATATGGATAGTATTAAAACTCAATTAGAGGCCTTAAAAGAAAGTAAAGATGCGGCTGATAGATTAAAAAATGAATATGATAAGTATAATAGATTTATCTTATTGCAAAAAGCTAAAAGTTATCGAGATGCCCAAAATAATTTGGCTAATAGTAAGGAAGAACTGGATAAACAGCAAAAGGCGATGGAGGAATACCAAACTGCTTATAAACAGGCCGAAGAAAATCTGGAAGAGTTAAGGTCTAATCAAAAATTGTATGAACATAAAAAGCAGGAATTAGAAAAACATGATAGCTATCAGGCTAAACAAGAGATAGATAAAAGAGAAGAAAAGCAAAAAGATTTTGAAAAACGCCACCTGGATAAGAAAGCAAATTTAAATGATAAAAAAGACCGTGAAAAGAAGTTGCGGTATCAATTAAAAACGGTTGAAGAAGAATACGAGACTTTAGATAAAAAAATTAGTAAAATGTTAAAAGAAATGTCTATCTATGCAGAGGAATTTAATTTTGATGAACATGCTTTTTCTAGAGAGGAAATAGCTCAACGCCCACCCCAAGATTATGATTTTTCTTATCTTAAAAGTGAATTGATTAGATATCGGGATAGAATTGCTAAAGGGCAAAAAAAGCTAGAAGAAGAGCAGAAGCAGAAACATGAATATGATCGTGCTTTGCAGGTTTTAGATGAAGCAAAACAGGAGAAACAGGATGCCCTTAGAGAACTAGAAAGAGTTCAGTTATTATTTGATGAGACCCGTGAAGAATATTTAGAAGGTGTCTATCATTGGCGAAATAGTAATAAACAGCTTAAATTATCTGATGATAAGATGGTTACTATTTCAAGGTTAATACGTAGTTATGGTGAAGGAACAGCTTATGATGATATTATTGTTGAACTTAGAAAAAAAGTAAATCAACTTGAGAGTGATATTCATAAAAAAACTGCTAATATAGGGTCAGTAAAAGCTAAGTATGAAGAAGAACTTCAACAGAAAAAGCTCGAACTGGAGGAATGGAAAAACAAAAAAGACCCTGAACCTGCGCGAGAGGAGAAGGTTATACGAAATCGTGCAAGAATGGCGCAAGCAGGTATTCCCTTTATTCCATTATATAAAGCTGTTGATTTTAGTGATGACCTTCCATTGGAAACAAGGGGTATATTGGAAGAGGCGTTAATGGATATGGGGCTTTTGGATGCAGTAATTGTTCCAGAAGAGCATAAGGAAGATCTTTATAATATGGATTCAGGTATGGCAGATAAATATATTTTCCCTAACCCACAATACATGACCCATGAACTATCGTTATTACTGAAAGCAGAAAAAACAGAAGACAATCAGATTACGCCAGCTAATATTGATCAGGCTTTGAAAAGTATTGTTTTAAATAAACAGGATTCATTAACATATCTTAATGAAAAAGGCGAATTCAGTATCGGTATTATAAAAGGGAAGGCAAGTGGTTCTTTTGAGGCAAAGTATATCGGGGTTAAAGCCCGTGAACAGTATCGAAATCAGGTCATTGAAGAACTAGAATCAGAAATCGAGTTAATAAATAACCGAATTGTAGAACAATCAAGGGAGCTAAATAAATTAAAAGAGCAATTAGCAGTTATCCAGCAAGAATTTACAGGGTTTCCGGCAAAAGATGACCTTGAAACAGGATTAAATATGGTTCATAATACTAGACTAAAATTTGAAAACAAAGAAAGAGAAGTCGAACGCAGGGAGGAAGTTGCTGAAAAAATCTATCATAAGCTAAAGGAGATATCAGAACAGGTTAGAGAGATCACTGCTAAAATGTATCTCCCCCTTAATGTAGAGGCTTATCAGCAAGCACTTGAAGCTGCTGAAGATTATCAGGATATCTTGAGTGACCTGGTATCTAAACATACACTATTTGTAAATGTTAAATATCAAACAAATAATATCAAGGAACAGATTGAAGGGATACTGCAGGACATAGATAATCTTTTATATGATATTAACAGGCTTGATCGAGAGATGAAAGAGAATAGTGAAATAATAGCAAATTATCGAGAGCTCCTGGAGAAAACAAATTATGATGAGATTAAAAGGGAGATTGATGAGTGTATAAAGGCCTTGAATCTTATTCCCAAGCAGCTTGAAAAAGAGTTAAGAACTTCTGAAAGTTCACATGAAAAATATCAGATGATAGCTAATAAGTTAGAAACTTTAGAAGAGAATATTGTTAAGGCTAAAAAGGTTTATGATCTTTATAAGATGGCTTTTGAAAAGGAATATGACTTAGCTTATGTTATCACTCTGGAAGATGAGCAGGAATCAGATATAATTGTTAAAGAAATATATAAGAGACTAAGATCTACTGAAAGTAATATGTCAAAGACAGATTATGTTACTAGTTTGATGGATAAATATCATGAGAGCCGTCAATATCTAACAGAATATAATCTAATGGCAGAATATCTTTTTAATGAGTATGATGGATTTGAACAAACAAATAAATCTGATGATGATAAGATGATTAAAGACATTATTAATGATTTTAAGAGGTTAGAGTTTACTGCCAGGATAAAGGGTAAAGATGTAAACTTTTATACCCTTGTTGATTTTATTGAAGAATCTATCGACGAAAATGAACGACTATTAAAAGAAAGTGATCGACAGTTATTTGAAGATATATTGGCAAATACTATTAGTAAAAAAATCAGGGCCAAGATATATCATGCAGAACAATGGGTTAAAAAGATGAATAATTTAATGGAGAGTATGGATACATCAAGTGGATTATCATTTAGTTTGCGCTGGAAAAGCAGAGTTGCGGAAACTGAAGAACAGATGGATACCCAGGAACTGGTAGAAATACTGAAATCAGAAGCTAGTCTACTAAAAGAAGAGGATTTCAAAAGCTTATCTTCTCATTTTAGATCAAAGATCAGTGAGGTTAGAAAAGTAATGGAAGATACTGGTTCAACCCAGACCTTTCATGCTATTATGAAAGATATCCTGGATTATCGTAAATGGTTTGAGTTTCGTTTATTTTATCAAAAGACAAATGAACGCAAAAAAGAGCTTACAAATAATGCCTTTAATAGATTTAGTGGGGGAGAAAAGGCCATGGCAATGTATGTTCCTTTGTTCTCTGCTGTTTATGCTCGTTATGAAAATGGGCGTAATGATTGTCCAAGGATCATCTCTCTTGATGAGGCCTTTGCCGGTGTAGATGGTAATAATATCAGGGATATGTTTAGACTTCTAGAGGAGTTAAAACTTAATTTTGTCGTTAACTCACAGGTTTTATGGGGTGATTATGATACTGTACCATCACTCTCTATCTGTGAATTAGTAAGACCTAATAATGCTGATATTGTTACCGTAATTCGTTATCAATGGGATGGAAAGGTAAGGAATCTAGTTAGTTGAGGTGTTAGTTTGAAAGAAAATAATCTACTACAACAGTG
This sequence comes from Halanaerobiales bacterium, assembly GCA_041689345.1. Classification (GTDB taxonomy): domain Bacteria; phylum Bacillota; class Halanaerobiia; order Halanaerobiales; family DTU029; genus JBDNGI01. The sequence goes on along the minus strand of JBDNGI010000227.1, from coordinate 4,774 downwards.
TGTTGAATATTTTAGAAGTAATCCGGGTTTTTCCAGAATCTTTATTAAGATGAAGGGAAAATTTAAATCACTTGGAAAAATAGGTGGTAAAATTATTATTACTAATTTAAGTAGCCAGGAAAAAGAGGCCTTAACAGGTTATTTTAGAAAGGACTACACTCGTCAAAAACAGGCTACAATTAGGCTGGAAAAATTTGAAAAAGCACTTCAAGGAACCAGATTTGAGGGCTTATCTTTAGAAAATATCTTAAAGGAGTATTTTGCCGGTGAAGAAATTATTTCAAATAAAAAGGAACGAAATATTTTTTTAAAGAAAAGAGAGGATTTCTTCAAACAAATTATTGCAAAATTTAGGGGAACTTCTGCTGGTGATTGGCTTAATCAGCTTATTGTTAATGGTGATAATGCCTATAGTATCTTCTTGAAGCGGTATAATATTGATCGGGAAAAACTCAAGAAAGATATTTATCATATAGCTGAAGCATTAAATAGATTACCAGTATTTACGGGAGAGAAAAAACGCCTGGCAATGTTCGCTTCCCAAATTACTAAAAATCCACATGCCTTTGATCAGGGAACAGAACGCGGTATATTACTTCAATATGCTTTAATGTTTGTACTAAATGTTGAAAAACCTGCAAATGCCGAAGAACGGGCGGAGTTGTTCTATAATGGCGGTATTCTAATAAATGAAGTAGCTAATTACACCTTATGCTGTGGACTTGAGGCTTATGTTGATGGACAAATTCATTTAGGGTGGAATGGCTTTAAATCAAATGGAGAAGTAATGTTGGTCTCTCTTAAGAACTTAAGTTCTATTGATAGGATTGTAAGCCCTTTTGGCAAGGTTTTTGTATTTGAAAATCCAGCTGTATTTTCAACTATATTAGATAAATTTCCTGATCAGAATTTACCACTAGTATGCACAGGTGGTCAATTAAAACTTGCTTCTCTTTTACTTTTAGATATGCTGAAAGATGAAAATACAATTATTTATTATTCAGGCGATTTTGACCCAGAGGGTCTGGGTATAGCAGATAAATTAAAAACAAGATATAAGGATAATTTAATATTATGGCGTTATAGTTGCAATGACTATATGAAAACCCTTTCTAAAGAAAAAATAAATTCATTACGAATGAGTAAATTAGTTAATCTAAAGGATCAAAAGTTAAAAACCCTCAGCAAAGAACTTGGAGTGTATGGTGTAGCAGGCTATCAAGAATTACTTATAGATGAATTGTTAGCTGATATTATAAAGTTGAATTAGCTGAGGATTTCAACTTTATAAATAGAAATGTAATAATCTCGTTATGAATTAAACCGGTTAATTTGGGATAAAATAATCTTAATATAATTAACATTGGAATAAACCAATAGGCAGGAAGGATGATAATATTTGAATCTAAAAGAATATTTGAAGACTAATGTAAAAAGAAAAGATTTATATACCTATCTTTTAAATAACTTAGAAAGTCAAGCTGAGGAATACTTAAGCGAGTGGCATGATATGTATCCAAAAGATGATGATAGGGATATACGCAAAAAGGTAGAAGAAGACCTAGATAATTTTCATAACCCAGCTGAAGAATGCCAAAAGGCAGAGAAGATTTTAAATCGTAAATTAGCAGATGAAGAGATAGATATTATCTTCAGATCATTTAATGAGACGGTAATGGATCTACTTGAGAAAAAGTTTAGTAAGGTATAGTGACTTTTAAATATAAATTTGATATTTATAGAGGAAGTAAATTAATATTATTAAATTAATTACTTAATCCATTAATAAATTAAGTAAAAGAGGTGATATGATGCCGAATATAGTCTTTGATGGACCAGAATTAACTAAAGATAAGAAAAAGCAATTGGTTGAAAAATTTACTACCAGTGCAAGTGAAATTACTGGGATTCCTGTCCAGGCTTTTGTTGTTATAGTTAAAGAAAATAAACTTGAAAATATTGGTGTTGGTGGACAATTACTTGATGATAGAGAAAAATGAAAGCCACAAAATTAGTTGACAGCAATACTTTATTTTGTTAAAATATATAAGCACGGTTATCAGTATCATATTGCATTAAGCATAGTGCCCCTGTAGCTCAGTGGATAGAGCGTTGGCCTCCGGAGCCAAATGCGTAGGTTCGATTCCTACCAGGGGTACCATTTTTATACCTTGATATGACGGGGATTAAGTAGCTTTTATAAAAGAGAACTTATGGATAAATCCATATAAAATTGCCCTTTAACTGCCCAAATATAAATATATATTAGATCTTTATGTTTTTACAAACATTTAGAGTAAAATACATTAAAATATAAATAAAGCGAATCGTATAATTTATTATTAAGTAAAAAATTGAAAGTGTCCCTTTAAGTAGAAGGGACACTTTTTGTTTTAAATCAGAAAGATTCCAAGGAGTCAATTGGCTTATTAAGGGATATGCAAAATTTATAAAAAGTGGTAAATTGTCAAAGGAACAGCTCTTAGAGTGGATAAGGAAAACAAGGGAATAAAATAGATTATAACAATGCTGACTAACAAAACCGATATTCCAATGAAAATTTAGGAGGTTTATAGATGGATAATAATGATATATTAATTAGATTAAGGTATGCTTTAGATATAAAAGATATAGATATGGTAGAGATATTTAAACTTGGTGGTATTGAAGTAACAAAAGAAGAAGTGCTAAAGATCCTCACAAAATCAAAAGACAGTTATCATGATCAAGCTGATAATGATGGTGTAAATAATAATGAAGAGAATATATATTGCGATAATTTTATGTTAGATTCATTTTTAAATGGCTTTATTATATTTAAAAGAGGGAAACAAGAACCAAAACCAGGGCAAACTGAGAGTCCAGCACTTTCTATAAATGATGATGGAAGTATTAATAACGTAATGCTAAAGAAATTGAAAATAGCACTATCATTTAGAAGTGAGGATATGCTTGATATATTTGAAAAAGCAGGAGTCATGATAACAAAAGGAGAATTAAGCGCTTTATTTAGAAGAAAAGGACAGAGGAATTATAAAGAATGTGGTGATAGTTACGCTAGGGATTTCTTGAAAGGATTAACTATAGAATATAGGAGTTGACGCTCCTAAGGACAAACCCACGACTGTAATAAGAATATGCGAGGATACATGATTGCAATTTGAATAAATTTTCTCAGCAACCGGCTTTGTTAGCTATCGGATAAAAATTTATATAAAACAATGTAGGGCTCAGCAATAAGCTAAGTCCTACTCTATTATAACTTTTATACTTTTTTCTATCTTATTATCAGAATATTTACATAGTGTAAATATTAATAATTAACTAAATTATTTTATAATTTGAGAAGGTAAAAGAGAATAAATAAAGATTTAAATTAATAGGTTGTATAATTAATTTTAAAAGGAAATTTTCTTTATTTGTAGAATATGAAAGTAAGTATTAAAATTAATAATATTTTACATTTTAAATAAATTGTGGGGGGGAAGCAAAATGAAAAAATCAATTATAGTAAAAATGATGCTAATAATTTTATTACTTACTTTATTTAATTCTATTCTAATGGCAGCAGAAATCAAACACGAATTTGAGCTTAGTGCAGGGACGTTAGTTGGAGAAACTGAATATGAGATTCAGGGATATAACCCCAGTTACGGTAATTTTCGCAGTCTTTTAGAATTTCCACTTAATGTAGAAATATTTAATCTAAGTTATAAAAATAATTACAGGAATCAACCCTTAAATATTGGGGGGATAGAAATCAGCTATACTAGAAATATAGATGATGATGCAGGTACTTTTAAGAATTCAGACTGGTTAGAATTATCGGGAATTCATATTAAAGATATTTATGGAGAAACAAAAACAAGAGCAGATAAAATTGAAAAAGTAGATTTAAGAATACATTCTGGCTGGCAGCCAACTTCTTATAACCTTTATTATACCCTTTATATCGGTTATCATAGAAATAATTATCACCTTATAGGCTATGATGGTATACAGAGAGAACTGACAGATACTTCCTATACTACTAAAGGTGAAGAGTACATACTGGAAGGAGAAGTAATTAAATATAAGGCTCTTTACGATATACCGTATCTTGGTGCAGGTTTAAAAAGCAGTGGTGATAGAGCCAGTATAACGGCTAATGTGTTTTATTCTAGATGGGTTAAATTGGAAGATGAAGACCAACATTTATTAAGAAATCTCCTCTTAGAAGGAGAAGGTGAGGGGAATGCTCTTTTAGTTGACCTTAATCTATCATATAATTTAGATCAGTCAAAAAATTAATTTTTAAATTTAAAATATAATAATACCGAAGTTGAAGGAAGTCAGACTCAGTATTATGTTGGTGGGACTGCCGCTGGAGTAGATTATTCTGCCAGCCAGGAATCTACCCAGTATGAACTGGGAATAGGAATTGATTTTTAAAAAGAGATCTGGAGCTTAAAGTATAAAAAAAGAATGTCTATTATCTTTATCCATTTCTTCATTATCCAGGGTAATTGAAGTTTATTTTTTTAAAAAGCAGGAATAGTTCCTTTTATGAAGAAAAAAAAAGTAGTATGTCGAATTTATTTAAGGAGCTAAAATAAGTAATGACAATTAATATAACTTAAATAAATTGCTTGATTTTTTACAGGAAGTGGGGGGGTTTGGTGTTAAATAAAGAATATAAGCAGTCCTTAACAAAAGGAATGGAAAAAATAAATACTAACTTGGGAACTGCAGTAGGTTTTCATTCGGTACTATATAAGTCCCACTTATATTTTTC
>JBDNGI010000226.1:0-3254 GCA_041689345.1 Halanaerobiales bacterium | reverse complement strand
ATTACCTAGAGAATCAAGGGCATCTGTTCTCTCCCTTACTTCAGGATCCAAATGCGCCATCTCTGCAATACCACCAGCATTATCAGCAACAGGACCATAGGCATCTGTCGCAAGAGTAATACCAAGTGTACTAAGCAGTCCAACAGCAGAGATACCTACACCAAATAAACCCATACTAAAGCTTCCTGCACCACCAACTACATAATAACTAATCATAACTGCAGCTCCTACAATTATTACTGGAACAGCAGTTGAAGACATACCTAAAGAAAGTCCATTTATAAGAACTGGACCTGCTCCAGACTCTGCTGAAGCGGCTAAGTTCTGTGTCGGTTTATATGTGTCTGAAGTAGAATATTCAGTATAATAACCAATTAGATTACCCGCAATCAGTCCTGTGATTACCGAGTAAAAAACACCCATGTATTCTGGACCGAGCACACCTCTTACCAAGAAAAAGGCAAAAACTGCAACAATAGCTGAACTTATATAGACACCTCTTCTTAATACACCAAGTAAAACACCCTGGTCGGTATTTTCATCAGCTTTGATGAAGAATGTACCAATTATTGAAGCAACTATACCTAAAGCAGCCAGGACAAAGGGAATTGTAACTCCTCCAAAACCTAAACCAGCAGCAACTGCCAAGGCACTAGTAGAAACCATAGAACCTACATATGACTCAAATAAGTCTGCACCCATACCGGCAACATCACCAACATTATCACCAACATTATCAGCAATAACTGCAGGGTTTCTTGGGTCATCTTCAGGAATACCAGCTTCAACCTTACCAACTAAGTCAGCACCAACATCTGCTGCTTTAGTAAATATACCCCCACCAACACGAGCAAAAAGAGCCATTGAACTGGCACCCATACCAAAGGTTAACATAATTGAGGTAAGCTCTTGGAGACTTGATAATCCAAAAACGTTTCTAAGTAGATAAAACCCAACACTAAGGTGAAGTAAGCCTAAACCTACAACAACCAAGCCCATAACAGCACCACTAGAAAACGCAACTCTTAAACCATCATTAAGACTTTTCTTAGCAGCATTAGCAGTTCTAGCATTAGCATTTGTAGCAATTTTCATACCAATAAAACCTGCCAGTCCTGAGAAAAATCCACCAATAAGGAATGAGAATGGGACAAAAATACTTATATAGTCCATCACCGATAAAATTAATAAGATTGTAAACATTACAGCAAAGAATAAAGCAACACCCGTATATTGTCTTTTTAAGTAAGCGTTAGCTCCAGCACGTATTGCCTTGGCAATATGTACCATTTGATCCGAACCTTCACTTTCACTCATTACTCTTTTAGCCAAATACCAGGCATAGAGTAAGGCTACAATAGAAAACAAAGGTGCTAAAATTAGTAAATTCATGTTTATATATTCCTCCTTCTGGCCTATCTTATTTTATTATTTTGCATAAATTCTAGGCCAATTTATTTTCCCTTAATTATTATAACAGATTATTGTACAAAAAGAAAAGGGAAAAGTGAAAATTCCTCCCTTTCCTATAAATATATATATGCTAAACAAAAACAAAGGTTAAGACTTATTTTTAAGCTTTACCCATTCACTTCTAAAACACTATCACTTATCTCTTAACCCTACCAGAGGCATTCCCGCCTGCAAGAGACTCTACTTCTTTAACACTAACATGATTAAAATCTCCAGGAATAGATTGCTTCAAACATGAAGCAGCTGCTCCAAATTCAGCGGATTCCTGTAAACTCTTACCAGTCAATCTAGAATAAATCAAACCACCAGCAAAGGAATCTCCTCCACCGACTCTATCAATAATATGAATACTATATTGCTTGGATTTCACAAAGTCATTACCATCATATAGAACAACTAACCAATCATTGTCTGAAGCACTATGACTAATTCTTAAATGACTTCCAACTAATTCTAAATCAAATCTATCTATTAGTTGTTGAGCCACATCTTTAAATCCATCCACATTAATATCACCACTATCAATATCAGAACCACTCTTAATACCAAAAACCATTTCAGCATCTTCTTCGTTGGCTATACAGACATCAACATATTCCATTACCTTTGACATTACTTGACCAGCACGTTCTTTAGTCCATAGTTTTGCCCGATAGTTAAGATCACAACTAACTTTTACTCCATTCCTTTTAGCAGCTTTAACAGCTTCTAGAGTAATCTCCGACATATTTTCACTAAGTGCTGGTGTAATACCTGTGGTATGCAGCCAATCAACATCAGCAAATATCTCATCCCAATCAAAATCATCTGCAGAAGCCTCAGCAATTGCTGAATGAGCCCTATCATAAATAACATTAGATGGACGCTGACTAGCACCATTTTCACAATAATAAATACCTAGTCTATCACCACCGCGTACAATCAAGTCTGTATTAACCCCAAAACGTCTTAGATCATTTAAAGCAGCCTGTCCTATAGGATTTTCAGGGAGTTTTGTAACAAAAGATGCATCCAATCCATAATTAGCCAATGAAACAGAAACATTAGCTTCTCCCCCACCATAGATAACATTATATGTATCTGTCTGAACAAACCTTTTCTGATCCGGAGGAGTCAACCTCAACATAATCTCACCAAATGTAACAACCTTTTTACCCATATTATCACCCTTTCACAAGTTTTCTTGATTTTCCTTTTTATTGACTATATTTTTCTTAGCTACTTTTTAAGCTTGCATCTCTTCTCTTGCAGCCTTGATTCTCTTAATGAACTCAGCTGCTGTTCTTGTCACTTCATCATAATCACCTTTTTTAGCACCTGCAGTTAATGCACTTCCTACACCAACAGCAATACTACCTGCTTTTATCCATTCATGTACATTATCAAGGCTTACTCCACCAGTAGGTAGTAAAGGAGCCTGAGGAAGTGGGCCTTTAATAGCTTTTATTATCTTAGGTCCGAATAGTGTTGCTGGGAAAACCTTACAGACATCCGCACCAGCTTCCATAGCCTTTATTACTTCACTAGGTGTAACTACACCCGGCATGATAAGTTTTTGATATCTATTACATAGTTTGATAGTCTCAAGATCAGTTCCTGGAGATACTATGTATTCTGCACCAGCTAACAGACAGGCCCGGGCTGATTCACTATCCAGAACTGTACCAGCACCAATAAGTATTTCATTATTTGGATATGCCTTAGCCAATTCTTTAATAACATCTACTGCGCCTGGAACTGTCATGGTTATTTCAATAGCCTGAATACCTCCAGCTTTTACT
>JBDNGI010000225.1:0-5601 GCA_041689345.1 Halanaerobiales bacterium | reverse complement strand
TTTTTATAAAATAAAATTTATCCTTGACATAATAAATAAAATGAAGTAGCATATATTACAGTTTCAAAGCTATATCGTTTGGTTAAAAATAGTAAAGATATTAATTAAAATTATTGTCTTTTAAACATCGAAACGTGAGTTCATACTAAATAAGTGTTTTCTTAATAAATAGAGGAGGGTTTATATTTATGAAGAAATTATCTATTGTCTTCATTTTATTACTATTATTATTTTCTTTAAGTGTATCTGCAAGAAACTTTGAGCTGGGTGTTGGCTCTGCAATTTTAGTATCTGCAGAAAGTGGACAGGTTCTATATCGTAGTAATGCTGAACAGAAATATCCACCAGCAAGTTTAGCAAAAATAATGACTTTACTGGTGATAATGGAGAAGATTGAGAACAGGGAAATAAGCCTGGAAGACTATGTAACTATTAGTGAAAATGCAGAATCTACAGGTGGTTCACAGATATACTTATCTTCAGGAAGCAGAGTCAAGTTAAAGAATCTTTTAAAAGCAATAAGTATTTCATCAGCAAATGATGCCAGTGTTGCTGTAGCTGAATATGTAGCAGGAAGTGAGGATAAATTTGTAGAAATGATGAACAGGCAGGCAAAAAATTTAGGTCTGAAAAATACCCACTTTGCAAATTCTTCAGGTCTGCCAGCAGAATATGAAGAACAATATACTACTGCTGCTGATGTTGTCCTGATGGCAAAAGAACTTATTAAATATCCTCTTGTATTAAAGTGGACATCTACCTGGGTTGATTATCTGGACTTACCCAGTCACCGGGCTATGCTGGTCAATACAAATGAACTGGTAAAAAGGGGATATATAAATGGTTTAAAGACTGGCTATTTACAGGAAGCAGGTTATAGCCTTGCTGCTAACGCCAGTAAAGAAAGCAAAAGACTTATATCAGTAGTTATGGATGCCCCCAGTGAAGAGAAGAGGGAGGTAGCAACATTAAACTTAATAGATTATGGTTTTAATAATTTTCGGTCTAAAGTAGTAGTCGAAGCAGGTAAAAAGGTTCACAATATTGAGATAGGAAATGGTGCACAGAATTATTTTACTGCTCAGGCTGAAAAAGATTTGAGGAGATTCATTATCTACGGGGAACCCCTGGAAGAAGAGATTAAAATTAAGAGTGGTTTAAAAGCCCCAATTGAAAAGGGTGAAGTTATAGGCAAAAAAATTATTAAGCAGGAAGATTTTAAAGTTGGTGAAGTTAATCTAATAGCAAGCCATGAGGTGGAAAAGGCAGGAATATTCACACTCCTGTGGAGAAGATGGGTTAACTTTGTAGGGGAGAATATTGTAGAGAGATTTAATGACAATATCGAAGAACAACTTGAGTCATGATTAACATATGTAAAACTTATTTATTTTGTAAATAAAGAAAAGGGAGAAAAATAAGTGCATTACCAAAATACAACAATAGATGAAATTAATAAACTAAAAGAGAATTACGAAAACGAACAAATAACAATGCGTTCCATTCTCCAGAGGTAGTAAGAGTAAGTCAGAAAATTGATCTGTTAATTAATAGAATAATGAAGCAAGAGGTAATATCGAAGAGTTAAAATAACTTACTAATAGTGTATCTTAATCATATAGTATTAGTGAGGTGATTTTTCATGTTTGATTTTATTGAAGGGATTACGGAAGAATTTGTTGCCGAACTAATTATATTTTTCTACTATAAAGTAGGTAAGAGATACGTAAAGAAAATCATATGATAACATTACCTGTAAAAACTATATATTAGTATTGTTATAGGAAAAATATAATAGATACCCCCCTACCTGCATTATTTCTAGCATAAATTTTACCTCCATGTAATTGAATAATTTCCTTAACAATAGCAAGTCCTAAACCATAACCTTTCTCTACTTCTCGGGTTCGTGCAGTATTAACCTTGTAAAATCTATTCCAGATGTCATCCAGTTCTTCTGATGAAATGCCGGGGCCCTGATCACTAATTACAAATTTAACATTGTTAGTATATTGCTCTTTATCAGATAGACTAGAAACCCCAATTTTTATAGTACTATTAATGGGTGAGTATTTAATTGCGTTGTCCAGTAGGTTTATTAAAACCTGATGTATTCTATTTTGATCAACCAGAATTCTCATCTCCTGATTACCAATTACTGTTTCTAGATTTATGTTTTTGTTTTCTAGTTTAGTTTGCAGGGAGTTTAATGCCCTTTTAATCATATCTAATACAAGGAAATCATCTTTTTTTATTGCTAATTTTCTTGATTCAAGGTCACTTAATGTTAGTAAATCTGATAGAAGGTGCTCAATATATTCAGCATCTTTATTCATAATTGAGATATATTTTTTGATTTCCCCATGAGATAGATTTTGGTCTGATATAAGTTCCAGAAATCCCTTGATAGAAGTTAATGGTGCTCTAAATTCATGAGAGACATTGGCAATGAAGTCTTTTTGCATTTTTTCCAGGTGGTTTTTTTTATTAATAGTTTCCTCTACCTGGTCTACAGCAAAATTAAAGGTTTTTACAAGGTGCTTAATTTCCTCACTACTATTTTGTGGAAGCTTTACTTTTTCATATTTCCCTGCCACAATTTTAAGGGCAGAACTTTTTATGTTTTCAATAGGTTTAGTAACTCGCCTGGTGAAGATTATACTAATAATTACTGCAGCAACAAGTGTGATAGCAAAAGAGATTATGATAAATTTAATGATGTTTTTTACAGTTGTAGAGAAACTGTCAAGTGGTGTCTGGATGATAATTCCTCCTACAATTTCATTATTATGTGACCTGGCAGGACCCAGAATTAAATCATTTGATTCTTTTATTAGTGGAAAGATCATCAGTAGATAATTATCATCAGGACCAAATATTTTTTTTGTAACCTTACTCCCTTTTAGCATACTCTCAATTTCTATTAATTCCATTGGTAAATTAAACTGCCTGATATTTGTTGATTTAAAGAGTAACTGTCCCTCTGCATTAATAATACCTATCTCCATATTAGTTGACTGGGAAATAGTATTGATCTTATCAGTATTATTTTTTATAGCAGCAGGTGTCAAAACGTCCTGTGAAATACTTCTGCTGACCAGATGGGCTATACGACGGATATTATTGGTTGCATCCCATTCCTTTAAACCAGAATAATAATTAACAACAAGATAAGCAAAAATAACTCCTAGAACCAGTAAAGAAATAAGGATAATCATTAAATGAGATATTAATAACTTAGTAAAGAAACTATCTCTATTAAGCCTCATTATTTTCACCATCTATTTCAAACTTATATCCAATCCCCCAGACTGTTTTTAAGGGATTATCCTTTAGACCAGTATCACTAAAATACTTTCTTAATCTTTTAATATGTTCATCAATAGTTCTTGAGTCTTTTGTTTTTGATGAATCATAACCCCAGATTTTACTGAGTAAGTCCTTCCGAGAGAAAGTGGTTCCTTCATTTTCTGCTAGCAAAACTATAAGTTCAAATTCCTTGGGAGGAATTGATAATTTTTTCTTATTTAAGAATACATTATGGCCGCTAATATCTATTATTAAATTAATTTCAGGAAAATTTAATTCATTTTTATTATTTAATTTTTCTGTTTTACTAAATCTCCTCATAACTGCTTTAATCCTGGCTAATAACTCCCGGGGACTAAAGGGTTTGGTGATATAATCGTCTGCTCCTAATTCCAGACCAAGAACTTTATCGGCTTCTTCGACTCTGGCTGTTAGTATTATTATCGGTGTATTAACCTTAGAATTATCTATCTCACGGCATATCTCCCAGCCATCTTTTTCTGGTAACATTATATCAAGTAGTATAATATCATATTCTCCTGATAGGGCAGCTTCCAAGCCTGATAAACCATCATTTTTTAGTACTAGGTTGATCTTATATGGTTTTAACATTGCTTTTATTAATTCGTAAATGTGTTTGTCATCTTCGACTAATAAGATGTTTTTATTATGAAGATTCATTTTAATCTCCCTTCGTATTTACAATTATTTATTTTTATTCTTACTTTCTATTTTCTAGATTCACAAAAGAATCCCTTTATTACCTACTAAATGTAAATAAATAATAAAAAGAGTTTGCAAAATGTTTGCATTTATAATATTATATATAATAAGTTAGGTCAATTATTTATACTCTAGGTTAAAAGATAATAATGAGCTAACTTACATAATAAATTGGAAAAAGGAGGGATATTTAGTTTGAAAGTATAAGTTCGATTTAAAATAGTTAAATATTTAATACTGATTTTAATAAAATCCCAAGAGGAGTGATAATATGTCAGATTATCAAGATAAGAAAGAAAATAACTGGAAGGAAACGTTAAAATATTATAGTAAAATTGCTCTAGTAGTATTGGTGGTAATTTGGTTATTTAATATAGCCAATGGAGCCCAGAATATGGCTCAGGAAAATAGCAATGCTGTTCAGGTAGCGAATTTTGATTTCTATCATGTGGCTGGAGGGTCAGAAAGATTTTCTGCAGAATTTGAAGATGCAATAGAAGAGGCAGAGGATATTAATGACAGTAATTACTTATGGAGTTCAATAATCGTTAAGAATAATGGTAATAAGGATGCCACAGATACAGAAATAGAGCTAACAACTGCTATACCTATTGAAGGGATCTTTGTTGATGCGCCAGGCTATTATAATGATGCTAAAATAACTCATGAAGAGAATTCCAATGAGGCTACTATTGAACTTGAAGATTTTGGTCAAGGCAATCAAACGACTATATTTATTGCAATGACTCCTTCAGGATACGAAAAGCCATATGATCAAGTAAAATGGGCTAGAGAGTATCAGACATATTTGGAACAGGTTAATGTAGATTCCGGATCTATAGAATCGACATATTATGGACCTGGATATAGTGCTTTATATAACAATTAAATAATTAATTATGGGGGGTTATCATTCGTGTTATTTCAATTATCCCCCTTTTTTTAATGTCTATTTATTTTAGAATGAAATTTGAATGAAAAATGAAGATAAAAAATAAAATATCTACTAATCGGACTTTAAAGTCTACAATCTAATAAATGAGAATATTAGAATAGAGATTCATATAAAAGTTAAGAAGAAAAGATTCTAATAGACAAGGAATCAAAACTAAAAGCGGCTCTTTCTCAAATAGGATGAAAGACATCGCTGGACAAGCGCAGCCTTACATGGCTCTTACTCAAAAAGTGGTGAACTATGTTTGCTATTATTTTAGAAAAATCTATAAAAGGGATTTTAGTAAGTTATAATTTTAAAAGAAATGCTGGACATATTGACGACGCCATTATATAATAAGATGATAAATTATATAAAGGTGGTGTTTTAGATGGGATCAACTTTAATAAGCGATCGTTTACTGGATTATATGGAAGAATATAATGGTATTGCCACACAAACAAAAAGAGAACTGACAAAAGGCACAATAGAAATTGTTGGCAACTTTTTTTACAATTTATTTGTACCAGGTTCATGGCATCTTAAAGACATAGAACGAATTGATAATCATGAGCTTATTTTTTATTGGACTTCTAGCACAGAACAAGCGGTGTGCCCAGAATGTAAAACAGAGA
>JBDNGI010000224.1:0-3857 GCA_041689345.1 Halanaerobiales bacterium | reverse complement strand
GATTTTATCAGGCTGTATCAGTTTTGCAATAACTGTGTTAAGCCATTCACCATTACTTATCTCTACTTCACAGGATTCTTCAGAAATATTCATTTTTTGGGAAGCATTTAATTGAAAACGCATTGCTTCAATCATATTCATATCTTTTTTATCCATGAACTTTTGTGCCTGTTCATAAGCATTTAAGGTTTCTTTCAGCTTTTGATGATTGATTTCTACCCATTTTCCTTTTATAAAAGCAAGCCCTTCAGTTTCAGAGAGTAATTTTTTTATTTCTTCAATACTAATTGATTCATCACCTAAAGCTATTTGTGTATTAAAATCAATTATTTCATCAAACCCTAAGTGAGAGGGTGTTTTATTGCCAATATTTATAGATAGTTTCAAAGAATTTGATTTTGTTTTCCACCAGTTTGGAATCCGACATAAAATCCCGGCATTTTCATATAAGGGGATCTCCTTGAGAAAAGTATATGCTTCATCACTTGTCATTCTAATAGGATGGAATATATCACCTGAATTAACAAGTTCTGAAATAAAAGTGCTGTTTTTTGATGCTTTATGTACTGTAGATAAAAGTTCTAATAGTTTTTTATTGTTTTCTTTATATTCTACAAGTGCGTTTTTAAGAGGGAGATGCTTTGTTTTTCCACTATTTGTAACATCAGAAGAATATGTTGCTAAAAAGGCAAAGGGATGTTCTCCTTTTTTGTTTTCAACAAGATGGAGAAAGATTCGCCCTATAGGGTGTATGTTAGGGTTTTGTGAAGCAAAAAAATCGGCTATACTCCCAGTATAATTCTTAATTTTATTTGAAAATACATCATTTAATCTATACCAAATTTTTTCGACCCATTCCTTATTTAAATATTCTGTCCCATTCATATATGGTGCATTACGTAAAATTTGTTTAATTGCTTTTGCATCCGGTTCAACAGTGATTTTTTCTCTTAATAATTCAATGTCTGGAGTTTTTGCCAGTTTTTTGATAAAAGAGGCTGCTGTAAGATAAAGAAAATGGATTGAATCAGATATAGCTACTGGTCGTTCAGAAAAACCCAGAAAAAACAAAAAATCAAATTTGTTTTCCTTGAATTTTTTATATAATTCTTTCTGAAAGATTAACTGTTTTTTAGTTAATTGTTCTTTAGTTTCTTGCCAGTCCAGCTCAAAATCATTCTGCTGAATCAAGGTAATGAGCTCTTTGGTTTTATGGGGATTTTCGTTTGCTGTGGTCAAGTATTTCCACCCTTTCACTTCAATAGTAATCAGTATCAATTCAAGTATAAATTATTACGATAATCATTTATATATTAACTGATATTTAATTATATCATAAGACAAGAAGAACAATCAATAATATTGTGCAAACTGAATCAAGTCTTCTTAATGAGTATACTGATTATACAGCAAGATTTGCAATATATAAAGCAAAAATTGCATAGTCATTTCAAGATGAATATATTATAATAGATTTATATAATTATATTTAGTTATTAAAAAGGGGGGTAAAATATGTATTTTACAGGTTTTGCAGATGAAGCAGCTTCATCTATTGATAGACAGATTAAGGTAACTAATGAATTGGGTTGGAAAAATATTGAGTCTAGAAATATTGATGGTACTAATATTACTGACGTTTCGGATGAAGAGTTTGAAGAGGTATATCAAAAGTTACAGGAGTCCGGTATTAAGATAAACTGTTTTGGTAGTGCAGTAGCTAATTGGGAAAAAAATCCTGCTAGTGAAGAGGATTTTCAGAAGAGCTTGGCAGAATTGAAGCGAGCTATACCTCGTATGAAAAAGCTGGGTACAAAGATGATCAGAGGGATGAGTTTTGGTATACCCAAAAATTTTGATCTTGAGGATAGTCCTGAGCTTGAGAGAAAGGTTATTGAAAAATTAAAAATATTGGTTGAAATGTGCGAGGAAGCAGATATTACTTATGTTCACGAGAACTGCATGAATTACTTTTCCCAATCTTATCAACATATGGATAGACTACTAGCAGCAATGGATTCTGATTATTTCAAAATTGTTTTTGATACTGGTAATCCTGTATTCTCAGATAATAGAATTGGGGAAGCCCCTTATCAAAAGCAGACTACCTGGGAGGCCTATCAACATCTGAAAGATAAGATTGGATATATTCATATTAAAGATGGGATGTTTTTAAAAGAGAAAGATGGGATTTTCCCTGAAACTAAATTTACATTTCCTGGTGAAGGAGATGGACAGGTTAGGAAAGTATTAAAAGACTTGTTGGCTAATGGTTATGATGGTGGAATATCAATAGAGCCACATATGGGGAGTGTTTATCATGATGATGCTGATAAATCTCAAACCCAGGATGAGTATAAATTTAAGGTATATCTTGAATATGCTAGACGCATAATGAAAATGATTGAAGAAATCAAGGAGGAGAGATAGATGGATACAGTAAAAATTGGAATTATTGGTATAGGTAATATGGGGAGTAGTCATGCAGTTAATATAAAAAATGGCAAAGTAGAGAATGCTAAGCTTACAGCAATATGTGATATTAACCCTGATAGACTGGATTGGGCTGCTAAAGAATTAGGGGAAGAGGTAAAATATTATGATAACACTGATGACTTCTTTGCTAATGCAGATATTGATGCGGTAATGATTGCTACACCCCATTATGAACACCCTAGATTGGCAATTGAAGCCTTTGATAATGATCTGCATGTCTTAACGGAAAAGCCTGCCGGTGTATATACCAAACAGGTTAAAGAGATGAATGAGGCTGCTTCTAAAAGTGACAAAGTCTTCAGTATTATGTATAATCAAAGAACTAATCCGCTTTTTCAGAAATTAAAAGACTTAATAGAATCAGGGGAATTAGGTGATTTGAAGCGTACTAATTGGATTATTACTAGTTGGTATCGTCCACAGAGTTATTATAATTCCGGTGGATGGCGTGCTACCTGGGAGGGTGAAGGTGGTGGAGTATTATTAAATCAAAATCCACACAATCTTGACCTCTGGCAGTGGACCTGTGGTATGCCTAAACGAGTTAGGGCCTTCTGTTATTTCGGGAAATATCATGATATCGAGGTTGAAGATGATGTTACGGCTTATGTTGAATATGAAAGTGGAGCTACAGGTGTCTATGTTACCTCTACTGCAGATGCCCCAGGTACAAATAGACTAGAAGTAACAGGGGATAGGGGTAAGATTGTTATTGAAAATAACAAATTGACTTTTTGGCGTTTGCGTACACCTGAAAGGCAATTTAATGAAGAATATACAGGTGGTTTTGGTCAGCCTGAATGTTGGGAATGTGATGTGCCAGTTAAAGGAAAAGAGACTGCTCATGTTGGGATAATGAATAATTGGGTAGATGCAATAGTAAATGGTACTGAATTGCTTTCACCAGGTGAAGAAGGTATAAATGGTTTAATGATTTCTAATGCCATGCATCTTTCTGCCTGGACAGATGATTGGGTCGATCTGCCAATTGATGAAGATCTATTTTATGAAAAATTACAAGAAAAAATAAAGGATTCTACTTTTGAAAAGGATGCAGCAGAAGATAATACTTTAGATGTATCAGGAACACATTAGATGTAATTTTAAAAGTGTTCACAGTTACAGATATTACCTCACTAATCCTAACTTCTCATACAGGTAAATATCAAGATGAAACTCACTCGGTTATATCTGTAAATTGCTAATATATAAAAGTTGGGTTTTGGAAGGAGATAGTTCAATGTCAAAACTAAAAGTAGCAGTTATAGGTTGTGGTAATATATTTCCAGTTCATGCTGATGCTATTGTAACAAATACTAATGCGGATTTAATTGCAGTAGCAGATATTAACAAAGAAAAAG
>JBDNGI010000223.1:0-2037 GCA_041689345.1 Halanaerobiales bacterium | reverse complement strand
TTTTGGGGAAACTCTATTACTTGAATTGGTAAACCATCTTCATCAGAAACATAATACCTTTCTTTTTGTTCTTCAGTCATTACTTTAACTACTTTCATTATTTGTTGCCTCCCTATACTGTAATGACTAATTATAGCACTCACACTACTATAACTACTACGAATAATTAAACTATATATAAATTATTTGTAGTTCAAAACCGTACAAAAAAGCCACTTAAAATACTATGAATACTATTATTTCAATACACTAGATATCTATAATTATTTTGCTTTTTGTTTTCTTACATATATTCTTTTGCTTTTTTAACTATCTGATCAGCAGTTAAACCATAATGTTCTAAAAGTTTTTCATAATCACATGCAGATTGACCAAATTTATCTTGAACTCCAACCATTTTTATCCTGATTAATTCATCACTCAAAGCCTCTGAAATAGCTCCACCAAGTCCACCTATAACACTATGCTCCTCGGCAGTAATTATACCTTTTACATCACTTGCATATTCTTTAATCTTTTCTACATCTAAGGGCTTTATTGTACTTACATTAATTATCCGTGCTGATATATCTACTTTAGCCAACTTTTCTCTAGCTTCCAAGGCCTTATGTACCATTAACCCAGTTGCAAATATTGTTATATCTTTTCCATCTGCTATCTTACTTACTTTTCCTATTTCAAATGGCTCTTCTTCTGATGTGATTATCGGTAATTCAGTACGGCTAATTCTTAAGTAAACTGGTCCATTATATTCTACCATTGCTTTTACAGCCTTTTTTGTCTCCAGGGCATCTACAGGAGATATTACTGTCATATTTGGTATTGAACGCATTATTGAAATATCTTCTATTGATTGATGAGTCGCCCCATCTCCACTATCAGATAACCCACTACTTGAACCGACTATTTTTACGTTTAAATTCGGTAATGCTACTCCTTGTCTTATCTGATCATAAGGTCTACCTGTTGCAAATACCGCAAATGAGTTGACGAATGGTATTTTACCAGTTAATGATAAACCTGCTGCTGTTGTAACCATATTTTGTTCAGCTATTCCCATCTCGAAAAATCTCTCAGGGTATTCCTCTCCTAAATAACAAGACATCGTAGAACCACTCAGATCAGCATCCAGGGCTACTATATTTTTATTTCTCCTGGCCAACTTCAGCAATTCTCTTCCATATGCTTCCCTTAAACATTCTGTTTTCATTTATATTTCACCCCTATCCTATATTTGCTATATCTTTTTTTGCCTGATTATATTGTACTTCAGTCAGTTTGGCATTATGATAACTCGCTTTGTTCTCTGCAAAAGATACGCCTTTACCCTTAACTGTATTAGCTATTATCACTGAAGGCTTACCTTTAATAGTATCTGTGGCATCTAAGGCTTCTACAATTTCAGCCATATTATGACCATCTATTTCGAAAACTTTCCAACCTGATGCCTTGAATTTACCTTTAATATCACCTAAATCATATCTATCTATTGGACCAGTAGCTTGAACTTTATTGCTATCTAATATAGCAACTAAATTATCAACTTTAAAATTATTTGCCGCCGTAATTGCTTCCCATACCTGTCCTTCAGCTAGTTCCCCATCACCAAGAATTACATAAACATTATAGTCGCGTTTATCCAATTTACCACCTAAGGCTATCCCCAAGCCTAACGACAAACCCTGTCCGAGAGACCCTGTATTTGCTTCAATCCCTGGAGTTCTTATCTCAGGATGACCCTGTAAGATAGAACCAAAGGTTTTAGTTTTTTTAAGTTCTTTTTTTGAAAAATAACCACATTCAGCCAGAGCCGCATATTGGGCCAATACTGAATGACCTTTACTAAAAATAAAACGGTCACGGTCAGGATTATCTGGATTTTTAGAATCATGATTCATCTTATAAAAATATAGCGCTGTTACTATATCAGCAGATGACATAGAACCTCCAACATGGCCCTTTTTATCCACTCCAATTGTTTCTAATATATTTCCCCTAATTACTATGGCTTTTTTCCTTAATTCTTCAACTTTATTT
>JBDNGI010000222.1:0-3230 GCA_041689345.1 Halanaerobiales bacterium | reverse complement strand
TTTACAGATTCTAGTATATTAGATAAAGACGACGATTTAAATAATACAGATGAAACTAATATTAATGATGATAGTAAAGATGAATAATTATAAACCTGATAATTGTTAAATATAAGGACTAAGGAGTTAAAATAATGGATGAAGTTAAAATTAAAAGATTAATTGATATAGCTACTGAAGCTAGAGATAAGTCATATTCACCTTATTCCGGTTTTCCCATAGGTGCAGCTTTATTAACTAATGATGGAGAAGTATTTACTGGAACGAATGTGGAAAATGCCTCTTATGGCTTAACTAATTGTGCTGAAAGAACAGCTATTTTCAAGGCGGTATCTGAAGGTTATAGGGAGTATGAAGCTATTGCAATAGTGGCTGATACTGAAAGGCCTGTCCCTCCCTGTGGTTCTTGTCGACAGGTGCTTCAGGAGTTTGGAAACGATATTATAGTAATAATGGCAAATCTAAAGGGTGAACATCTTCAATATACTATAAGTGACCTTTTACCTGGTGCGTTTGATAGAAAGGATATGAATTAATGACTTTTAAATCTGGATTTATTTCAATTATTGGTCGTCCTAATGTTGGTAAATCTACTCTTGTAAATAAATTGATAGGTGAAAAAATTGCTATTACATCTCCAAGACCACAGACTACCCGAAATAAGTTACAGGCGGTTTATACTGATGAAAAGGGACAAATTATATTTGTTGATACACCTGGAATTCATAAGGCTAAAAATAAATTAGATAATTACATGTTAGAACAGGCCTATAGGAGTCTTGACGGAGTAGATCTGATTGTCTTTTTATTAGATGGGAGCAGCTATTTTGGTAAAGGTGATGATTTTATTCTTAGACAACTAAAAGGGAGTAAAACCCCTATTTTGGTGGTTCTCAATAAGATCGATAAGTTAAATAAGGATAAATTGCTTAAAAGAATGGCTGAATATAAAGAAAAAACTGGCCGGGAAATAATTCCTATATCTGCTCAGAATGGGGATAATCTTGATAATTTAATAGAAACCATATATACATATTTGCCAGAGGGACCACAATATTATCCAAGTGATATGATTACAGATCAAATTGAGCAATTTATTATTGCTGAGATGATACGAGAAAAAATATTCCATTTAACCAGGGAAGAGATACCCTATGGAGTTGCTGTATTAATTGAAGAGATGAAAGAACGTGAAAATGGTTTATTTTATATAAGGGCTAATATCTATATTGAAAAAAAATCACATAAGGGTATTATTATTGGAAAAAATGGAAAGAGATTAAAGGAGATTGGTCTACGTGCACGTAAAGATGTAGAAAAGTTATTACAGACAAAAGTTTATCTGGATCTCTGGGTAAAGATTTTGAAAGATTGGAGAGAAAAAGAGGACCTTGTAAACAGGATGGGATACAAAGAGTGAAAGTTATGTATAAAATTTTTTTAGGACGTCTTCCAGTTGTTATAATAGTCTTAAAGACTTTTAGGATAATTTAAAGATGCTTAAAAAACAGAGTTCTGATGGGAAAATTAATATAATTGCAGGAATAAAGCGATATATGGAGAATATAATAATAATATGTAAAATTGGGGAGTGAAACATATGGCAATTAAACCACGTGACATGGCAAAAATGATTGATCATACTATGTTAAGTCCTGTAGCTACAGTAGAAGATATAAAAAAATTATGTCAAGAAGCTAATGAATATGAGTTTGCTTCTGTTTGTGTGAATCCTATTTTTGTACCTCTTGCTGCAAAATTATTATCAAAGACATCAGTTAAGGTTACAACAGTAGTAGGATTTCCTTTGGGCGCAAATACATCAGAAACAAAGGCTTTTGAAACACGAAATGCTATAAAAAATGGTGCTCAGGAAATAGATATGGTAATGAATTTAGGCGCTTTTAAGTCAGGGGCTTTTGATCTTGTTCGGGCTGATATAAAGGCTGTTGTAGATGCAACAAAAACTGCTGGTGTTACATCTGATATTATTGTTAAGGTTATACTTGAAACTAGTTACTTAGATGAAGATGAGATTGTGCAGGCCTGTACTCTTACTAAAAATACAGGGGCTGATTTTGTAAAGACATCTACTGGTTTTGGTCCAGGAGGGGCTAAAATTAAAGATGTAAGTTTGATGCGAAAAACTGTTGGCAGGGAAGTCGGAGTAAAGGCATCTGCTGGAATAAAAGATTATCATCAGGCACTTGATATGCTTGATGCTGGTGCTAACCGCATTGGTGCAAGTTCTGGTGTAGCAATTGTAACTGGTGAGGGTATATCTGAAGAAGACTATTAAAAATGGGTATTATTAAGACTGAAGCCATTGTACTTAAACAGTTTGATCTTGGTGAGGCTGATAAAATTATAACCTTCTATACAAAGGATTATGGTAAAGTTCGAGCTGTAGGTAAAGGTGTACGGAAAAGTAGGAGTTCAATGTCGGGAATTGTGCAGCCTTTTAATTATAATCATATGACTTTTTATCAAAATACTTCTCTGGATAGAATAAATCAGGTGAAGAACATCTTTTCTTTTGCAAAACTTAGAGAAGATCTGACTAAAACGGCTTATGCTTCTTTTATGGCAGAATTGATTGAAAAAGTAGGCCTGGAGAATGATCCTAATCAGTCTCTTTTTTTCCTGCTTTTGTCCAGTTTTCATCAACTTTTAAAGGCTGATGAAAATATTGGATTTATTGAATTGACTTTCAAAGTTAGGTTACTAGCTATTCTCGGATTAAAACCAGATTTAGATAATTGTGTTTCATGTAAAAAGGAATTATTATGTTTTAAAAAGAATATAATTGATATTGAACATGGTGGATTAATCTGTAAAGAATGCTACAAAAAATCTACTGACACTTCTTCTGTAAATAAATACATGCTATTTGGGGAATCAGTACAGGTAATGAAGAACTTTTTTGATACTGGATTACAATCACTGCCTAACTTGGAAATTTCCAAGGGAGCATATGAACAACTTGACGAATTAATTAACAAATTTATGATATACCATCTAGATATAAAATTAAAATCCTTTGATTTTCTGAATATGATAAAAAAATTAGGATAAACTTTTAGTGAGGTGGTTTAATGGATAATTTAGAAAAGATTGATATGATTAAGGAAAGATTAGGTGTTAGTTATGAGTCAGCAAATCTAGCTTTACAAGAGTGTGATGGAGACCTTGTTGTCGCATTAATTAAACTAGAAAAGGATGGTGCAGAG
>JBDNGI010000221.1:0-2518 GCA_041689345.1 Halanaerobiales bacterium | reverse complement strand
CCTGAACCAGTAATTGTAATCGCCCTCTCTACAAGGGGGATCCCTCTCAGTACTGCATCATGAACAGCAACTGCTGTTGAAACATTATTAACCACCACACCTACATCAAGGGGCAACCCCCCGGCTGGTACCTCTCGTTCCAGAAGGGCAGCAATCAACATCTTCTCTCCACCTTGAGGATATTTCGTATTTAAAATTTTAATATCTATATCCATTTCAGCAGCAGTTGCACTATTCATTGCCTTGATAGCTTCAGGCTTATTGTCCTCAATAGCAATTATACCTTTGGTGGCTCCAGAAGCTTTCATAAGGATTTTCAGGCCAAATACAACTTTCCTGGCTTTTTCTATCATAATCCTATAGTCGACTGTTAAATATGGTTCGCATTCTGCTCCATTAAGGATTAAATAATCTACTTCTTTACCTTCTGGTACAGATAGCTTAACATGTGTTGGAAACATAGCACCACCCAGGCCAACAATTCCGGCCTCTCTAATTATCTCTCTAATCTCAGTAGGACTTAATTCAGTCAATTGTCTACCTCTAGCAAAACTCTCTACTGGTTCATCAATATCATCTGCCTCAATAATAATAGAATCTACTTTTTGCCCGGATGGTGTTAGTACCTTTTCAATTCCCTTTACTACTCCAGAGACTGAGGCATGAATTGGTGCTGAAACAAAGCTGTCTGAATCAGCAACCTTTTGTCCGAGTTTAACATGTTCTCCCACTTCTACACGCGGTGAACAGGGAGCACCAATATGCTGCTGTACTGGTATAATAACTTTATCCGGTCTTTTAGCTTGACGTAAAGTTTTATCACTTGTTAGTTCTTTATGATAATCAGGGTGAATCCCCTGTCTAAAAGTATATCTTGAATACATTTAAGTCACCTTCTCTGTTATTAATAAACTTATATTTCCCAAAAATCCTACTTACTAGATTATAACTGACGAAATATAGATTAACTGTTAGATTTGCTTTTTTAGAATCAGTAAAAAATTCAGCATAACATAGATTACTAAGAAAGTTAACTCGAATATTGAACCTTATTTTTATTTCTTCGATTATTTCTTCGATTGCTTAAAAGAAATTTTCCAACTTACTGATACTCAATTATTAGAAGCCATCTTTTTTGACGATAGATTTCAATATGCTCTAAGACTAACCAGTGAAGAAAGACCCCCTATTTCCTTTAATACATTTACTAATTTTAGAAACCGTATTTACGCTTACTACAAGCTTACTGGTATTGATTTGATTCAAGAAGAGATAGAATCCTTATCTAGAGTAATTGCTGAGTATCTAAATATTGATGGACAAAAGGTTAGAATGGATTCATTTATGGTTTCTTCTTCTTGTAAAAACCTTTCTCGAGTTGAATTAGTTTACACTGTAAACTATCAATTTATTAAGATGCTTAATCAACTATCTACTAAGCCCATACCTGAAGAATGTAAAACTTATCTCGAAAAAGGCCATAAAAATGAAACTGTCTATAAAACTAAAGATAAGGAAAGTGAAACTAAATTAGAATTCCTATTAAAACAATCCAAAGTTCTATATGATACTGGTTTAGAAACTGGTAAAAAGGTTACTGAAACCGAAGAATTTAAAACTTTAAAAAGAATGTTAGGTGAACAAACTAAAGATGATGATAATTTTAATATAGTTGAACCTAAAGAGAGTAAAAACATAGCGTCTGATAGTTTACAGAATCCCAGTGATCCTGATGCTACTTACCGTTTTAAATATGAAGACAATGTTGGTTATGTTGCAAATGTAGCAGAAAACTTTGATGAAAACGGTAGCATTATTACAAGCTACGATCTTAAGCCTAATATTTACAGTGATGAACAATTTAGTTCAGATATAATTGAAAAACTAAGTGATTGCTATGATAATGGTCTAGCTATAAATGACAGTGAAGAAGAAATTAGCAATACTCCAGAAAACCATGATAGCATTGAGCAAGTAGATTCTTTGAGCAATGAAAAAATTAACGATGAAGAAAATACAGGTTTAATTCAGATATTTATAGATGGTGCATATTACTCTTTTGCACTTGCTAAAATGGCTCTTAGTCAGGGAATAAATTTAATCCCTGGTGAATTAACAGGTAGAAAACCAGCAAAAGATAAGATGAACTATACCAGTTTCAAAGTTAATGAACAAGAAAAAGTCATAACTGAATGTGCTAACGAAAAAGAACCAGTAAAATCAGAGTTTAATTAAGATACAAATACTTATACAGCTAAGTTTGCTAAAGAAGATTGTCTGGACTGTCCATATAAAGAAAGTTGTCGCATCAAAGAACAAGCTAAATATAATTCAATCAGGTTTAGTGAACAACAATATGCCACTGCTAAACTTAGAGAAAAGATGGAGACTAAAGAATACATAAAGTTAACTAACCAACGGGCAGGTGTTGAAGGAATTCCTTCAGTGTTTAGAAGAGTCTACAATGTAGACAATATGCCCGTCAGGGGATTAGTGCGTTCAAAAATATGGTTTGGGT
>JBDNGI010000220.1:0-1680 GCA_041689345.1 Halanaerobiales bacterium | reverse complement strand
CAATTTTTACTGGCTTTTTCAATTTCAGGAATAAATCTTTTATAGTCTTTTGAATCAACAAATGCACCATGTTGATAGACTATTTTTGTCCCAATATCATTAACAATTTTTTTAACTGACTTAGGCAAAGAATTTATAATTTTAGAAATAGCTGTTTTCAAGTTTTCTTGATAAGGGAATATTTCTTCAGAAAAAGCTTGCCCAACAAGTAATAAAGCTAATGCTTCCTCTGTTGTCATATCTGGTGGTTGAAAATAATAGTCTTCAAGGATAGAATAGATATGATTAGATTCATATATGGGAATTCACATTTCCTCCATTATCTCAAAATCACGATATATAGTTCGAGGAGTTACATTAAAATGGTCAGCTAATTCTTTTACTTTCCACTTCTTATATCTATTGCTTAGTAAAATAATAATTTCTAATATCCTGTATATCCTGTTTTTCACATATATCATTTCCTCTCTAAACATACAATACCATTTTTCACCACTATAATTGTAATTCCCTGTAAATATATATATACCTTCCAAATTTCTATTAAAATTAAGAAATTTTCATGCTAATAATTATTTAGACAAATAAAAAAGAGAGGATTTCTCCCCCCTACCGTAATCGCAAACTACCAACACCAGGCTCTCCTGTTATAGTACCACTAAACTCTATTACCTTAGAATATAATTCATTCTTCAGTTCATTATAAAAACTCCAAATTAAACTATATCTGCTTATCTCAGAAAGTTTCCTCTTTCAAACGAATTAATTCTTGTTCGAACTTTTCAGGTTGAGCTAAAAATGGTGTATGGGCTGAGTCTTTAAAGACTATTAATAACTAATATTTTAATCAATTACATATTGCGTACCTTACCATTTAAATATCAACCCACCATGAGTCAAGCCACCGCCAAATCCATATAAAAGCATCCTATCCCCTGAACGATGGACTAAAAGTAGTAGTAACTGATGGTACACATGTCTTTACGATGAAAAGTGAAAGGCTTGGTAAAAATGCTCATAAATATGAACATACAGATGATAATGACAAGGTAACATCAATAGATTACAGGGAAAAAGCAATTGCTGCCAGTTATATTGGTGAAGGGTTTTCATCAATACTAAAAATGAATAGGATAGAAAAAGGTGAAGGAGAAACAACTGCAGCTAAAAAGCTAGTAAATGAGCTAAATGAAGATCATTACCAGTATTGTGACGTAATAGTAGGCAATTCTCTATATATTAATGCTCCCTTCATTAATGAGGTTTTAAGGAATAATAAAGATGTTGTTGTGAGAGTAAAACAAAAAAATAACTTGATGATAAAAGATGCAGAAGGATTATTTAAAAATAGAAAACCAGATCATACATTTAAAGATGTTAGTCCCCAGGATAAAGACAAAACTAGTGGTACGTTTTATGATATAAAAATCTGGGATGAAGAAAATTTTAGCTGGTCAGATGTAAATGTACCGTTAAGGATGCTTAAAGTTAAAGAGAGAAAAAAGATAGTTAATGCAGAGGGGGAAATAGTTGAAGAAAAAATACAGATTTGCTACTTCGCATCTACTATGGAAAAGAGTCAATTAAAAGCGTTTACAGTCTGGAAGATAGCACATAGACGCTGGGATGAAGAAAGTATATTCCACTGGTTAAAGACATACTGGAATTTTGACCGTAGAT
>JBDNGI010000219.1:0-5134 GCA_041689345.1 Halanaerobiales bacterium | reverse complement strand
TATTTTAAACAGGGGGGATATAATATGAGAGATAATTCAATAAGACTTTTATTAATCTGTCTAATTATCTTAGGAGTCTTTCTTGGTGCTTATGAAGGCTTGTGGAAACAGGGTGCTAAGAAAGTATCAAATTATGATGTGGATTTCACAGAAAATGAAAATGATGTTTATCTAGAGGTGATTTGGGATGCGTCAGGTAGTATGTGGGGAAGAGATTATGGGGTAGAAAAGATTATACGCTCTAAAGATGTATTAAAAACATTTGCAGATAAAATACCCGAAAACGTGAATTTAGGTCTAAGAATTTTTGGCGCAAGAAGAGTAGGGGATCTAAAAGATTCTTTTTTAGCAATTCCGTTTCAGGAAGGAAATAGGGAAAATATAATTAATTTTATTACTAATGTAAAACCCCTTGGGAAATCTCCTATCGCATATTCATTGCAAGAAGCCTATAATGATTTAGTAGATATTCAAGGAAAAA
Source organism: Halanaerobiales bacterium (assembly GCA_041689345.1). Classification (GTDB taxonomy): domain Bacteria; phylum Bacillota; class Halanaerobiia; order Halanaerobiales; family DTU029; genus JBDNGI01. The sequence goes on along the minus strand of JBDNGI010000219.1, from coordinate 4,653 downwards.
AATATATAATGTTAATAAGTGATGGTATTGATAATGGCCAAATGCCAACTGATGAAGTTATTTCTAAATTTACTAATGAAAATATAATACTACATATTGTTCATATAGGTGAACCAGATGAGGAGGAAATAAAAGAGCAATTAAAAGAGATGGCTGAAAAAACTGGTGGCCAATATTTCACATATAATAATCATGAAAATGTTGTAACAACTTTTACAAAATAAAATTATTTTCATTCATCTCTACTATACTTTGAACGAAGGTTTAACATTTCACATTAGAAGATGCTTGATTTTATAATGTTTTGGCCGATAAGGCCTTTTTTTTTATGTATGTATTTATATTTATAAAATTATATTAAGGTAGAATTTATAATTTTTTTTTTCAAGGGAGGATATTTAATATATTTAGGGAATAATATATATAATTGAACAGAATAAAAACATTACTAGGAGGAGATAAAATGGCTAAAGGAATTAAAGTTTTACTATCTATTATAGTATTAGCAATCATTGTTTTAATAATTTTGGTTTCTACAGGCAGTCAAATATTGACTGATTGGTTATGGTTTGATAATCTTAATTTCTCGCAAACCTTTATGACAATGTTTTTTACAAATCTTTATCTTAGGCTAATTGTTGGTTTGGTATTTACTGTTTTCATTTTTATTAATCTTTCCTTCACAAAAAAACCCTTATTAGATCATTTGAATGTAAGTAAAGATGATAATGTAGAGTCACTTTTTGGGGGAAAAAATGATTCAATTATGGAGTGGCTTAATAAGCGCAAACTGGGCTACATTTTTCTGTTTGGTAGTATAATACTTGGCTTTCTTTTTAGTTCAGTTAGACAAGATTTATGGCAGATTGTCTTAAAGTACATAAACCAGACACCATTTAATATTAATGATCCTATTTTTGCTAGAGATATAGGATTTTACGTTTTTTCATTACCGTTTTTCGATTTTATTAGAGAGATGGGTATGGTACTTACTATATTAACACTTGTAGTTACTGGAGCAATTTATACTTTAGCATCTGGTATAAGCTCTTTTAATGAAATGAAGTTTAAATTATCAGGCAGGGCTATGGCACATTTGTCAGTTTTAATAGCTATATTCCTTTTACTAAAGGCCTGGTCTTATAGACTTATGATGTATAACTTACTCTATTCTGCTAGAGGAGTTGCTTTTGGTGCAAGCTATACAGATATAAATGCAAATCTAATTGGCCTAAAGATATTGTTTTATATAGTTATAGCTATTGCGGTAGTTGTACTGATAAATATGTTTAAGAAAAGCTATCGTCTCTTAATCTGGGGTTTAGGATTCTGGATTTTTGCTTCTTTTATCTTTGGAAGTGTATATCCAGGAATAGTACAGCGTTTTCAGGTTGAACCAAATGAAATAGCTAAAGAAAGTAAATATATAGATTATAATATAGATATGACATTAAAGGCTTATGGCCTTGATACTATTGAAAAACGAGACTTTGAATTAAAGAAAGAGTTAACAGCTAACATATTATCAGAGAAGACAGAAACTATTGATAATATAAGACTTTGGGACCCAAGACCACTTCTATCTACTTACAATCAATTACAGGGTTTAAGACCTTACTATACGTTCCCCAATGTAGATATTGATAGATATAATATTAACGGTGAGTACAGACAGGTTATGATTGCAGGAAGAGAAGTAGATCAAACTAAATTGAATGCCCAAGCAAAGACCTGGATTAATCAAAAATTAAAATATACTCATGGATATGGTGTTGTTATGAATCCTGTCAATGTTGTAACACCAGAAGGTCTTCCTAAATTTTTTATTAAAAATATACCACCTGAATCATTTACTGATCTAAAAATAAACAATGCATCGATATATTATGGCGAGATGACAAATGATTATGTAATTGTTAACAATAAGACAAAGGAATTTCATTATCCAATGGGATCCGAGAATGAATATTATGATTATACAGGAACTGGTGGGGTACAATTAAATAGCTTTTTCAAAAAAGCCTTATATGGACTGCGGTATGGGAATATTAAATTCCTCTTAGCAGATGATATTGAGAATCAGAGTAGAATTATGTATTATCGTAATATTAAGCAAAGGGTTAGAAAGGTTGCCCCATTTCTTGCTTATGATTCTGATCCTTACTTAGTTACTTTAGATGGTCGTTTATTCTGGATACAGGATGCCTATACGACTACTAATAGATTTCCATATTCAGAACCTATGCAGGGAGTCGGTAATTATATAAGAAATTCGATTAAAATTGTTATAGATGCCTACAACGGTAATATGGATTATTATGTTATAGATAAATCAGATCCTCTTGCTAATACTTATATGAAGATATTTCCTGACTTATTTAAAGATGGTGAGGAAATGCCTGAAAATGTTAGAAGTCATATCAGATACCCTCAGGATCTATTTGTAATTCAGTCGAGACTATATAGTACCTATCATATGCAGGATTCCACTGTATTCTATAATAAAGAGGATATTTGGAATATACCACAAGAAAATTATGCAGGCAGTAGTATTCAGATGGAACCATATTATGTAATAATGCAGTTGCCCGGGAATGAAGAAAACGAATTTGTACTGATGCAACCATTTACACCTGGTAACAAAAATAATATGATTGCCTGGATGGCAGGTAGGTCAGATGGTGAAAATTACGGAGATCTAATACTATATAATTTTCCTAAAGATAAATTAGTGTATGGTCCAATGCAGATTGAATCAAGGATAGACCAAGACACAGATATATCTCAATTGCTAACACTGTGGAGTCAAAGGGGGTCACGGGTAATTAGGGGTAATTTATTGGTAATTCCGATTAATGATTCTGTCTTATATATAGAGCCTATATATCTACAGGCAGAGACAAGCGAATTACCAGAATTGAAGAGGGTTATTGTATCATATAATGATGAAGTGGTTATGCGAGAAACCCTTGAAGAATCAATTAAAGCCATCTTTGGTTTAGGAGAGGCTATCGTAGAGACTGAAATAGATGACGAAATGTTAGAAGATGAAACCCTTGAGGATGGCGTAAGGGATGAAACAGATGATTTATTGCCAACTACTATTGATGAGCTAACCAGCAAAGCCTTAGAGGCATATCAAAATGCACAGGAAAGCCTTAAGAATGGTAACTGGGCAGAGTATGGTCAATATATAACAGAATTAGAAGATATATTAACAAGATTAAGTAATTTTAATTAATAATTAAAATTATAGAATTAGGATAGTTATGTAATAGCCATTTTGATCGATTTTGATCAGAACTGGCTATTACATATTATATATAATATTTATCTCAAAAATAAACAATAGAATATTCCAAAGGATATTCCAAATTATTTAAAGAAACATAAATGTAAATAGTATTATTTATGTGCAATATATAATATATATGAAGAAACTACAGCATAATTTAAGGATGGTAATTTATGAAAAATATAACTAACTTTGAACATCTTAAAACAGATAATCAAATTGACTTATATGTCTGTAAAAACCCAAAATTCAAGACTAATTTAATACAATTTGTAATAATAACTCCTCTTAAAAAAGATACTGTTAGTAAAAATGCCTTAGTACCATTCATGATTTATCGTGGAAGTAAAAAGTATCCTACAAGTAAAGATTTCAAGATTATTCTTGATGAGCTTTATGGTGCTGAATTAACTGTTTCTGTTTGGAAGCGAGGGGAAAATCAAATTATTAATTTTGCACTAGAAATAGTTAATGAAAAATACCTCCCAACAGATGAACCTTTATTAGAAAAGGGTTTTGATTTATTGAGAGAATTAATATTAAACCCCTTGTTAACGGAAGAATTTTTTGATCAAGAAAGAGAGTTTATAATCAAAGAAATCAAATCATTAATTAATGATAAATATTCGTATTCTCTAGCTAGATGTTATCAAGAAATGTGTCCAGATGAACCATATGGTTTACATAAATTAGGGAGAATTGAAGACCACCAAGCTTTAACTCATAGTCAAGTTGTTGAACAATATAATAATATTTTATTTAAGAGTAAAATAGCCTTTTTCGTAATAGGAGATGTAAACCAAAAACGTGTATATCAAGATGTCAATCAAAACTTTACATTTGAGCATAAACAAGATCTTGAAATTAATAATACAATTATTAAGAATGATGTTAATAATATTAAAGAGGTTGAAGATGGATTAAATGTTCAACAAGGGAAATTGGTTATGGGTTTTAGAACTGTCACTACACGTTCTGATGATCTTTATTATCCCTTAATAGTCTTTAATGGGATTTTAGGTGCTTTTCCTCACTCAAAATTATTCCAGAATGTTAGAGAAAAGTCTAGTCTAGCTTATTATGCAAGTTCCAATATTGAATCTACTAAAGGGCTTTTAATGATTACATCAGGAATTGAATTTGCAAATTATACAAAAGCTAAGGAAATTATAAATGAACAGCTAGAAAAGCTTAAAAAAGGTGATATATCAGAGGATGAACTTGAATGGACTAGGAAATCTATAATTAATCAATATTTAAGTTCAGCAGATAATATTAAGGGTTTGTCAGGACATTATTTACTAGGTCTTATAAATCGGAAACCAGAAACCATCTCAGAATCTATAGAAAAGTTATCT
>JBDNGI010000218.1:0-6185 GCA_041689345.1 Halanaerobiales bacterium | reverse complement strand
TTTAAAATTCTTATTTAAATATACTTTTGCCTTTTTAGCTTTACTCACATTTATACCTCCATAATTTATATCACAATACTAAGCATTGTACGCAGAATTTACTCTCAGTTGCTGCCGCTCGCTGCACTTACCCCTAATTGTAGAAGCCCTCAAGGATTAAGATAAGGCCTTTTATATGGTTCAATCGATATTTCCTTTTAGTGCTCATCCTAGCTAGATTATTTTCTATCCATACAACAATTTTTGTATTTTTTTCCACTACCACAAGGACAAAGGTCATTTCTGCCAACATCCCATATTTTATGATAAATTTTTGTTAATTCTTTTCCCACAATGTTCGGAAATTGACGTTTTTTTATTCTACTAACTGCTTCTTTCATAAAAGGGTCAATATATTTAAAGAATTGCTTATATCCAGTGCAAAGATAATTTAGACCTTCTTCATCATCTTCTGTCTTAATGACTCTATTTTTGGGACAACCCCCATGACAGATAAAGTTGACTTCACAATAAAGGCATTGCTGTGGAAGAGTCTCAGCCTTATCCTTGCCAAACTGTTTTTGTTTTTCTAGACTAACTAAATCTAAAAGAGAAGTTTCCTTAATATTTCCAAGCTTATATTCAGGGTAAACAAAATGATCACAGGAATAAACATCCCCATTATGTTCCATAACTTCTGCATCACCACAGGTTTTAGAAAACACACATAAACCTGCGTTATAACCTGCCCAGACTCTTACAGCCTCTTCAAATATTTGTACATATATCTTACCATAGTCATTCTGTATCCATTGATTAAAGATTGAGATTAAAAATCTACCATAATCTTCAGCTGTAACTGAATGCTCTCCAATAACACCCTTATCATTAGTTTCAACAATAGGTATAAACTGAATAAAATCAACAGCTATTTCCTTAAAAAAATTGTAAACCTCAACTGGATATTTAGAATTCAGATCATTAACAACACAGAGAATATTAAAGTCAACATTATATTCCTGTAGTAATTTAATACCGTTTAAAACCCTTTTATGTGTTGGACCATCATCTTTATTTTTACGATATTTATCATGTATCCACTCCGGTCCATCTATACTTACCCCTATAAGGAAATTATTATCAGAAAAAAATTGGCACCACTCATCATCAAGGAGAACAGCATTTGTTTGAAAACTATTCTGACATTCCCAACCTTCTGGCAAATACTTTTTTTGTAATTGAACAGCCTTTTTAAAAAATTCCAGCCCACGAATTGTTGGTTCTCCACCCTGCCAACCAAAATTAACCATCGGACCTGGTTGTGCCTCAATATACTGTTTGGTAAAATTCTCTAGTAGATCATAATCCATTTTAAAATTATTATTATTTTCATCATAATACTCTATTTTATCTAAATAGTAACAGTATTCACAGGCTAAATTACATATAGGACCATTAGGAAAAACCATTACATTAAAAAATTTCTTATTAATTGTATCATTATTATTAGTTAAAATTTTATCTGCCTTCCTTTCTTTATTTACTTCTTACTAACTGTTTATTTTTTGTTCTATATTATTCATCTAAAAAAACACTTCAATTCCTCAAGCTATTTAATGGAGCCGGGATTCTACCACCACGAGCTATGAATTCAGTACTGGAAAAAGGATTGACCTTCATAATAGGTGCTCTACCAAACAAACCGCCGAAAACTACTTCTTCGCCAAGGTCTTTACCGGGCGCAGGAATTATGCGGACAGCTGTGGTCTTATTATTTATCATACCTATTGCCATCTCATCAGCGATTATAGCAGATATTGTCTCTGCTGATGTCTTACCTGGAACAGCAATCATATCAAGACCAACAGAACATACACAGGTCATTGCCTCTAATTTTTCCAGACTAAGTGCCCCTTTTTCTACAGCTTCAATCATACCGGCATCCTCACTAACAGGAATAAAAGCACCACTTAGACCCCCAACATGTGATGAGGCCATAACACCACCTTTTTTCACAGCATCATTCAAAAGCGCCAGTGCAGCTGTAGTACCATGTGTTCCACAACGCTCCAGACCCATCTCTTCAAGTATTCTAGCAACACTATCACCAACAGCAGGTGTTGGCGCCAGAGACAAGTCTATTATACCAAAAGATACCCCTAACATCTCTGAAGCCTCTTTAGCAACTAACTGTCCCATTCTAGTTATTTTAAAAGCAGTTTTCTTAATTGACTCTGCTACTTCATCAAATGGTCTACCTTTTACTCTCTTTAAAGCAGACTTAACTGCACCTGGTCCACTAATCCCAACATTAATTACACATTCCCCTTCACCAATACCATGAAAGGCACCGGCCATAAAGGGATTATCTTCAGGAACATTAGCAAAGACAACCAATTTACTACAACCTATCCCATCATTATCAGCTGTATATTCTGCTATTTTTTTTATTATTCTACCCATATCTGCAACTGCATCCATATTAATACCTGCTTTGGTCGTTGCCACATTAACTGATGAACAGACCCTCTTAGTAGTAGCCAGGGCTTCAGGCAAGGACTTTATTAGTCTCCTATCCCCACTGGTATATCCCTTATGCACCAAAGCAGAAAACCCACCAATAAAATCTACACCGACTGACTCAGCCGCCCTGTCCATTGTTTCAGCAAACTTCACAAAATTATCGTCATCACTTGCTTCAGCAACCATGGCCATTGGAGTAAGCGATATTCTTTTATTAATAATAGGAATATCATACTTTAATTCAATCTCTTCTGCTACCTTTACCAACTGTCCAGCATATTTACATATCTTATCATAGATATTTTTACGGGCTTTGTCTCCATCTGAATCTGCACAATCCCGTAATGAAATACCCATAGTTATAGTTCTAATATCAAGCTTTTCTTCTTCTAACATACGAATTGTTTCCATTATTTCATATGGATTAATCATACTATGATATCCTCCTAGCTACTAGCTTATTATTTTTCATTAATGAAAGCAAAAACTACTTGAATCAAATCCTCTATATTCTGTGCATTGATTTAAATATATCCTCATGCTGAAGTTTTATAGAAACCCCCAGGGATTTTCCACTTTGAATCAACTTTTCTTTTAATTCTTCTAATGTTGAATTAATATTTTCTAAATCTACCAACATAATCATTGTAAAATACTCATCTAGTATTGTCTGACTAATATCAAGAATATTTACATCAGATTCAGCCAATATATTACTAACCTTTGCAATGATACCCTTTTTATCCATCCCTATTACTGTTATAATAGCACGCATATATATCACCCTTTCTACGTTTTCTACACTTTGCAGTATTATTTATACATTGCCATCCATCACATCATGGTAGGCATCATTTGTAGCAGAAAAAAGTTTTTCTTTCGATAAAAACACATTCTTATTCTTTATCTTATCTATTACACCATATTTTTTCAGTCTCTTGTACTGAAGTTCATTAACTCCTGATAAATATACCTTACCATCAGCTTCCTGAACTTTAGTTATAAAATTATCTAATTCCTTAATAATAGTTATATCCATACGTTCTATTTCCCTTAATCTAATGATAAAGGTATCCCCATTTTTATAACAAATATTAAGCTTTTCTTTAAAATTATCTGCAGAATTAAAGTGTAGGTTTCCTCTTATATTTAATACTACACATTTATCCCTTACATGATCCTCATTAAGCTCTGCTACTTCTTGCTGAATTATTTTTCCATTTTCTTCATCCTCATATTTTAATACACTTAAGTTAATGTCTTCACTCTTTTTCAATATTACAGCAAGAGATACAATAAGTCCAATGTAAATAGCTGTTTCTATACTCGGTAATAATAAAGTAGCCAGGAAAGTAACCGTAAAAATAATGGCATCACCTCTGGTAGTAACTAAATTCTTTTTTATTTCCGGAACTTTAATCGAACTAAATGCGACTACTATCACTAAGCTGGCCAGACCAACTATTGGTACATATGTTATAACTGGTTTAAAAGCTAATACCACTATAATAACAGAAAGACCTGCCATAAATTGGGCAAATTTAGTTTGTGCACCAGCCTGTATGTTAGCAAAGGATTTAGCAAATGAACCAGCTGTCGCAAATGAATTAAAATATGGACCTATCATATTTATTAGTCCCTGTCCAATAAATTCTGCATTAGCATTAACCTCTTCATCAGTCTCAACTGCAATTGATTTAGTAACAGCTAGAGTCTGTATTAAACCTAAAATAGCAATAGAAAGGGCTTTACTAAATAATGTTTTAATTAATGACAAATCAAAATTGACTAGACTAAACTTTATTACTCCTGAGGGTAGTTGTCCTATAATATTAATTTTATCTTCTAAATTAAAGAAATAAACCAATAATGTTGAAATTATTAAAGCAATTAAATAACTAGGCCATTTAGGTCTAAACTTTTTAGTAATTAATATAACAAAAACTGTAAAAAGACCTAAAGAAAATGTTGTCCAATTTAACTGATGTAAGTTAGCAAGGACAGCATATATCCTGGTATATATAGTAGACCCACCCTCTACAGAAAGTCCCATGAAATTTTGCAACTGTCCAACACCAATCATTATTACAGCACCAGTACTTAAACCAACAATCAAAGAATGAGAAATATAATTAACAAATCTCCCCAACTTTAAAATTCCAAATAATAACTGACATACCCCCACTAAAAAAGTTATCAAAAATAGTGCCTCTAAGTAATTTCCCTGACTAATATTATTTAAACTACCTACAAGGGCCATTGCCATAATATTAGTTGGACCAACAATCATATAATTAGAAGAACCAACAAATGTAAATAAAATCATCGACATAATTGTGGCATATATACCATATACAGGTTCAACACCCACAATTAAGGCATAGGCCATGTTCTGAGGTAATGATATGGCAGCTACTGATAAACCTGCTATTAAGTCATATTTCAATTTTATTGGACTATATTTAAGTATTGTCTTATATAAAGATAATTTCTTTATATTAGGCATATTAATCTCCATTATTTATTACCCCTCCTTTTATCTAGGTCGATGACAAATATTTTCCTGTGATTTACATTGCTCAACATCTTTAATCTATATCCCCCTATAACTTGGAATAAATCCTATATAATTAATTGTGCCATATATCTCTTCTTCTGTAAAGCATTAATTTATAATCATCCTAAATATATTATATCATACTACATATTCGTAAATATGTACATAATAATTCAATTAAATTTAACCAAATAACGCAAAAAGGCCACTTCAATTAAACCCTGGAAGTAACCTAATTATAAAAAATTCTTACGATTACTTTCTTGATAGTTTATTAAATTAAGATTTCATCTGATAATATACATCATTCCACTTTAAATCTTTTTTAAAGTCCCTTATCCTGGTATCTGCTCCAATAAGCAGAAATTCAATATCTGCCATCTCTGCGTAATCTTCTAACATCTCTGTTGTTACCACTTTGCTAAAACCAGTATGATGGGCACCACCTGCCAGTATCCAGGCTGCTGCTGCAGTTTTTAAATCAGGAAGTGGTTTCCAGACAGTCCTGGCAACAGGCAAACGTGGTAGATCTTCATCAGCTGCCACTACCTGGACTTCATTTACTATCAAGCGGAATCTATTACCCATATCAATTAATGATGCATTCAAACCTTGACCAGGAGAGACATCAAAAACTAATCTTACAGGATCACTCTTGCTACCTATTGATAATGGATGGATTTCCATTGACGGTTTTCCATCAGCAATAGATGGACAGACTTCCAGCATATGAGAACCAATTACTTTCATATTTCCAGGTTCTAAATGATAAGTATAGTCTTCCATAAATGATGTTTCTCCACGGCCGGCAGCCATTACCTTCATAGCCCTGAGTAAAGCCGCTGTCTTCCAATCACCTTCTGCACCAAAACCATATCCTCCAGCCATCAACCTCTGTACTGCAAGGCCAGGCAGCTGTTTTATACCATGTAGGTTTTCAAAAGTTGTAGTAAATCCTTTAAAACCACCGTCTTCCAAAAATGCCTTCATACCTAGTTCAATTTTAGCCGCTTCTCTTAGGGAATTATATTGACTCCCAGTTTCCAATAAACTATCTTGTATCTTATATTGTTCTTTATAAAGACTTATTAAATTATCTGTTTCCCGATCAGTAACTTTATTTACA
>JBDNGI010000217.1:0-3743 GCA_041689345.1 Halanaerobiales bacterium | reverse complement strand
TTGTACACAATTTTAATTTTCAGCTTGACTAAAAATCAAAATAGCTGATTCATCCCCGCCCATTATCATAGGCGAGGCTTTCTCAGCTATGATTCGGTAATCATACTTAATAAAATATAAATATTTTTCAATAATATGTAGTTTTATAAAGTAACATATTTATTAAAAGGAAGTTCTCGGTAATTCAATTCTGATTTTTTCATACATTCTCTAAACTTATCAAAGTTAGCTGTGTTTTCAGCAAACATTCCATAATGAGAAGGAATGATGGTTTTAACCTCTAACTTTTCTGCTAATTGAATTGCTTCTGCTATATTCATATTGCCCCATTTACCATTAATACAAGAAATTAGGATGTCTGGATTATACTGTTTTACCTCTAATAATTTTTTATTATACTCAGTATCTCCTGTTAAGTAAATTATAGTATCTTTTGTTGATAATACCAGTCCAATACTATCAATAGTATGTTCAGCATAAACAGCCATTAATGATATATCATTAATTTTTAGTGTATTTCCCTGATTTAATGAAGTAAAGTCATTTTCATTTATACCTGCTTCAATAAGTATATCTTTACAACTATCTGGACCTACAAATTTAACCTGACCTTTCTTTATAAAAGCTATTGTTTGAGGATCCAGGTGATCAATATGATTATGAGTAAATATAATCATATCAACAGGTAGATCTTCAGGGCTAATTGGTATGGGTAATAATCTTTCAAGCCCTTCTTGCTCTTGAACATAATTTGATAAATATGGATCAATACATATCTTAAGATTATTATATATAAATATATATCCTCCCTGACCAAGCCACTTTATTTGCATGGTTTCACCCCTTTATAGTTAGTCTTAAACTAATATATCCTAATCCCTTACCTCTGCAGCAAATGCTATAAACTCTATCATATCTTCACCTGAATTTATTATTTCATGTACTTGATTAACATCGATATATATTATATCCCCCTCTTTAATTTGATTTGTTTCATCATCAATTCTTATTTCACCACGCCCCTTAATAATATAATATACCTCTTCATGATCATCATGGGCATGTGGATGATAAGCTAAACCTGGCTGTAAAAGTGCTCTAGCAACATACATCATCGCTTTCATACAAGCAAAGGGATTGTTTGCATCTGCTAAGGACTGCCCTTTCAATAATTGCCAGTCAATACCTGCATCATGAACTATCGTCGGTTTGATATTTCTCCAATTTGTTTTAATCATTTACTAATCACCCTTTTGCATTATTTTTTTGGGGAATCTTTTCCTCTAAAAGTCATAAGATTTACCTTAACGGTGTTACTAAGACACCCAGAGCCTAACTTTAAGTCATCCTTTAGGGCTTCAACAAGTGAGACTAAGCTCTTTAAGGACGAACTGCTGTCCCGTCCGGGAGTCTTGTCAGCGTCCATTCAGGTAATTTATTCGAACAGGGATACTTTTTTGCTTTTTCCATATCAATATCAATTCCAAAGCCCGGCTTATCGTTTGGATATAGATACCCATCTTTAACAACTGGACATCCCGGGAATACCTCTCTTATCTGCTCATTTAGACCACACCATTCCTGAATTCCAAAATTGCTACTACTAAGATCAAGATGTAATTGAGCTACATGGCCAACAGGCGAAACATCTCCAGGACCATGCCAGGCAGTACGAACAGCAAAATAATCACAAAAATTAGCCAATTTTATTGCTGGTGTCAAGCCACCTATTTGACTAATATGAATTCGTATGAAGTCTATTAATTGATCTTTGATCAGATTTTTCCACTCATTAGGATTATTAAATAATTCCCCCATTGCTATCGGTGTAGCCGATTGATTCCGTATCACTTTAAACCATTCTAAATGTTCTGGTGGCAGGGGATCTTCAAGGAAAAAGAGTTGATAATCCTCTATCTGTTTAGCAAAATTAACTGCTTTAATAGGTGATAACCTTTCATGTACATCATGTAATATATCAATTTCAAATCCAAACTTATTCCTGATATGGTCAAAGGCTATAATCATATTTCGCATATACTGATCAGGGTCAAAATATGAACCAGATAGACTATTTTGGGGTTTATGTATATTATTCGATTTTCCACCATATCCACCAGACTGACATCTGATATATTTATAGCCCTGCTCAATATATTTAGCAACATTTTCAGCAAGCTCCTCTTTATCATCACCATCTGCATGGCGGTATACAGCTGCAGCTTCTCTTACTTTTCCTCCTAGCAATTGGTAAACCGGCATATTAGCCAATTTACCTTTAATATCCCATAAAGCCATATCAATACCTGAAAGTGCATTATTTAAGACAGGGCCATTACGCCAATATGAACTACCCATAGCAGACTGCCAAATATCTTCAATTCTTAAAGGATCTCTTCCAATCAACAACGGTTTTAAATATTCTTCAACTACAGTTTTAACAGCTAGATACCTCTGAGTAAATGTCGCACATCCTAAACCATATAATTCTGGTTCAGATGTCGTTACTTTAACAACCACAAAATTTATACCAGCTGGCGCAGTTGTTATTACCTCAATATCTCTAATACTTATATCTTTCATAACTTTTCACCCCTTATTTTTTACTTGATAAATATTTTCTAAATTTTTTAATTGTAACAAGATTCAGAAGAAGATAATATCTCCTTCTTAATCTAATTTCACAGATTTCACTTATTAATTAGTGTCATTACAGCTTTTATTCTCTGACCTATTTATTTACTTTATCCCAACTATATTCTGGTGTAAATTTTAATAATTTTTCTGCTTTTAAACTACTTTCTAAACTTTCATTACCAGTAAAAGCAATATTTTTACGGGCATTAGGATAGAATTTATCTATTAATTGAGAAGTTGGTATTCTGCATCTACTATTTTTAGCAGAAATACAAAAAACTTGATGTCCTTCTAAATTTGTTTCTATTGATAATCTAAATGCTCGAGCAACATCTCTTGCATCAATATAGGACCATAAATTCCAGGGACCCTTCTTCGGACTTTTTGTCCATTCATCAAAACTAGTTCCTGACTGGTATTCTTCAGGACTAGCTACATAGGTAATACGTAAACTAGCAATTGACATACCCTCAAATCTCTGGGCTAAACCATCTGCAGCTTTCTCCATCATTATTTTTGATAAACCATAACTATTATCCGGTCTGGGTGGATGTTCTTCATCAACCGGAAGATAAATCGGCTCAGGTCTATTAAAACTATAGGTAAACCCTAAAGCACAATCACTAGATGCAATCGCAATCCTTTTAATCCCTCTATTACCTGCAGCTAATAGCACATTATAGGTTCCAATTACATTTGTTTGCAAGACCTGAGCATCATTATCTTTTTTTGGTGATGGTATTGCCGCAAGATGTATAACTCCATCACATCCCTCAAGGGCTTGATATATCTGCTCATAATTTTCTACTTCCAGTGTTATTTGTTCAGAGATCCAATCTTTTCTCTCTCGATGAGTAATCGACAAAACATCATAATTATGGTCAAGTAAATCTTGAACTACATAGCGACCAACTTTACCAGCAGCACCAGTTACAGCTACTCTCATCCAACCATCTCCTTATTAAATACAAATTTTATCTATATTATTGCATTATTTATTCACCTCGTATAAGCAAGTATCTAACTAATACGTTTAGACAAGATTCTATCTACAACTAGCTGTCTAAATTCCTCTGAAAGACTACTAAAGTATGCACTAAAACCAG
>JBDNGI010000216.1:0-6042 GCA_041689345.1 Halanaerobiales bacterium | reverse complement strand
GGGGTTTATAAATGTCATTAGTAACAACAAAAGGAATGCTGATTGATGCTCAAAAAAATAATTATGCAGTGGGGGCTTTTAATGCAAATAATTTAGAGATGGCACAGGGAATAGTACAGGTGGCAGAAGAAGAAAATGCCCCTGTTATAGTACAAATAAGCCAGGGTGGGGCTGAACATGCTGGTGTTGAAGAAATGGCAGCAGTGGTCAAGGTATTAGCCAGGAAGGCAAAAGTACCTGTGGCTATACATCTGGATCATGGACTTAGCTATACCTATAATATTCTGGCACTTCGTGCAGGATTTACTTCTCTGATGTTCGATGGGTCGCTTTTAAGTTTTGAAAAAAATACAGCTATAACTAAAAGGATAGTAACTACAGCCCATATCGTAGGAGTACCTGTTGAAGCAGAATTGGGTGAAGTCCCTAAAAACCCAGATCTTATTACTGCTGAAGAACTAAAACAATATATGACAAAACCAGCGGAAGCTAAACACTTTGTAGAGATAACAAAAGTTGATTCACTGGCAGTAGCTGTAGGCAGTATGCATAAAATGAAAATGCAGTCAGCTAAGTTAGATATAGAACGTATCAAGAGAATTAGAGAAGCTGTTGATCTTCCATTGGTTTTACATGGGGCATCAGGGGTTACAGATGAGTCAGTTGAAAAGGCTATTCAAGCAGGTATCTGTAAAGTTAATGTTCATACACACCTGGCAAAATATTTTACCAATGCAGTCAGGGAAATTCTTAATAATAATCCTGATATGGTTGATTTAAGAAAATATCTTAGTGCGGGTAGAAAGGCATTAAAAGAAGAGGTTAGAAAAAAAGTCTATCTATTTGGTTCAAATGGTAAAGCAGATGGTATAGAAGATGTGGATGTTATTTATCCGAGAGCTAACTGCCGCTAAAACTCCCACTTCTTTAA
Organism: Halanaerobiales bacterium; assembly: GCA_041689345.1. Taxonomy (GTDB): domain Bacteria; phylum Bacillota; class Halanaerobiia; order Halanaerobiales; family DTU029; genus JBDNGI01. The sequence goes on along the minus strand of JBDNGI010000216.1, from coordinate 5,111 downwards.
GTGGGTGATAAGCGGCACTAACCTCCTGGATTCGTTTTACTAAGTTTCAGTGGGATAAAAAACTCCCTCTGAAACTAAGAACTCACTTTATGATAAAGATATGGAACAAGAAATAGTTGAATAATTGACTTTCTAGAGTCAATAAAGTATAATATTATAACTTAAATATAGTATTTTTGTTATTTGAAAAAAACAACAAACTACAATATATAGGTCAATATTATTTGAAAGGAGTGTGATTGTTTAGTAGTGGAATATAATATTGATTTTTCTGATCCGATGCCTTTATATCATCAGGTAAAAGAAGATCTCTATTTAAAGATACAGCAAGGTGATTTAAAACCTGGTGATCAAATGCCTGCAGAAAAAGAGTTAGTTAAAAGATACAATGTTAGTAGGATAACTATTAGAAATGCAATTTTAGCTCTGGTTAATCAAGGTTTATTAAATAGAAAAAGGGGTGTTGGTACTTTTGTATCAAAGCCTAAAGCAATACGTTTTTTTCCGGGAGTCACCAGTTTTACTGAAGATATGAACCGTAGAAATATGAAACCAGGGAGAAAACTACTAAGTTTTGAAAAAAATATTGCCTCCTCATCTCTTGCTAAGAAAATGGAATTAAAACAAGGGGAAAAAGTAATTCAGATTGAACGTCTAATGTTTGCTGATGATGAACCAATTGCTATTCATTTTATCAATTTACCTGACAAAATATGGGATATTGTTGACATCTCTGTCAAAGATTTAAAGCAACAATCCCTTTATAAAAGGATTGAAGAGAAAAGTGATTTGAGACTTAAAGAAGCTGAGGAGAATATTGAAGGTAGTGTAGCTGATTCAACAATCGCTAAACTTTTAGATATAGAGAAAAATTCACCGATCCTGGTAGTAGAACGCTTTGTACGGACAACAGATGGACAAATTATGGATTATGCCATAAATACTTACAGGGCAGACCGCTACAAATACAATATTAAACATAATAGAAAACAGTTGTTACATGACTGATTATTACTTTGTAAGGGAGTATCCTGTATTTTTAAAATAAAGGGTCTCTCTTTTTATTTTTTGCAGGATTTTTGCTTTTAATAGAGAAGTCTTTGTATAGAAATATATTCCAAGAAAATAAATGATAAAAATTGCTGCTTGCAGTGATTTAGACTTTACTGAAAAAGCTTACTTACAGCTTAAATGTTTTAAAATTCAAATAGAATTACTTAAATAAGGATGTGAAAATGAGGATGATTAACGAGATAAAGTTTACCAAGATTAAACAACATTTTAATGATACTATGATAAGTGATATAGAGAATCATATAAAACAACAATTTTTAAATTCAGATATTAGAGAGCGGTTAAGTGACAAAGAAAAAATAGGCATAACTGTTGGTAGTAGAGGGATAGCTAATCTGAATATAATTGTAAAATCACTTATAAGAGAACTAAAGGCAGTAGGGAAAAAACCATTTATTATACCGGCTATGGGTAGTCATGGGGGCGCAAATTCAGAGGGACAGGAATTGGTTCTTAAATCGTATGGTATTACAGAAGAATCGATGGGAGCACCTATTCTTTCGAGCATGGACACTGTAAAACTAGGTGAGGTAGATACTAAAAAGATTTCAGTTTTTTTTAGTAAAGCAGCAATGGATATGGATGGGATTATTGCTTTAAATAGAATAAAGGCTCATACTGATTTTTCTGGATATATAGAGAGTGGAGTATCTAAAATAATGGTAATAGGTTTAGGAAAGGCAAAGGGTGCTAAAACCATTCATTCATTAGGTACATATGGGCTCAGAGAGGTTATACCTCAGGCTGCTAAATTAATTATAGAAAAGGTAGCTGTTGTTCAGGGTATTGGAATTCTGGAAAATGGCTATGATCAAACAATGAAGATTGATTTTTCTCCGCCTGAAGAAATATTAATTAATGATAACAGGCTTTTAAAAGAATCTAAGGGAGTTATGCCGAGACTGCCTGTTGATAATCTAGATGTATTAATCTCCAGGGAAATGGGCAAAAACATAAGTGGTACTGGTTTTGATACAAATGTTATTGGTAGACTAAACATCAACGGTGAAGAGGGCTTTGAAGCACCTAATATAACCAGGATAGTTGTTTTTGACCTAACTGAAGAATCACATGGAAATGCCCTTGGTATTGGCTTGGCTGATATTACAACTAAGGAATTAATTGATAAGATCGACTTTGAATCTACCTATGCTAATATAGTAATAAGTACTTTCTTAAATCGCGGTAAAATTCCTATTGTTATGGAGAGTCAGCAAAGGGCGGTTGAAACAGCTCTTAAGACCTGTTGGCAGGATGACCCCAGGGAAATTAAGATGATTTTTATTAAGAATACACTTGACCTAGAGAATATATATATATCAGAGGCTGTCTGGGATGAGATAAAGAATAGAAAGACTATAGAAATTTGTAGTCCCTGGGAGGCCGTTGATTTTAATAAGGGTAATATGGTATTAGATTTTAATGGCTAATCTGACTAGATAGATTAACTCCACAAGGAGGTGGCAAATTTATAGTGAAATATATCATAGCAGATGATTTGACAGGTGCTCTAGATACAGGAGTCAAATTAACTAAACAGGGGTATAGGGTACAAGTGGCTATAGGGTTAACAAAAAATAATAAAACAACAACAAATACGGATCAAGATATAGATGCATTAATAATTGATACTGAAACTAGAGATTTACCCACAGCAAAAGCAAAAGAAAATATTACAAAATTTCTTGATATCTTTTCCTTTAATGATAAAGATATTATTTATAAGAAAACTGATTCTACCATGAGGGGTAATATTGCCTGTGAAATTGCTCAGATTATGAATAGGTTAAATAAAGAGGTTTGTATATTTACTCCGGCATTACCTGCTAATGGTAGGATGGTTGTAGGAGGATATTTATTAGTAGGAAATCAGCCCCTGGGAATTAGTGAATACTATAATGGGGAACTTAGTCAAGGACAGGCTTCATATATACCTGATTTATTAAATCAACAGACAGATATTCCCATAGGTTTAGTTGAATTAAAAAAAGTAATTAATGGTGAAAAATCTATTTCAAAAGAAATAGAAAGGCTTTATAAGCGTGGGAAGAAGATAATTGTGATAGATGCTGTCAATGAGCAGGATTTAAAGAATATAGTTCAGAGTTGTCAAGGATTGCAAGAGTCTATATTATTTGCAGGGTCTGCTGGTTTGGCGAACTGCTTATTTAAACCACCTGTTATAAAAAAGGGATCTATCAAAAATACCGCTGACCAGCAAAAAGGTAATTTTTTGATAGTCGCTGGTACAAGAAATAATATATTAGCAAAACAAATTGATTATCTAAAAGAAAAGAAGAATATTACGGATTTAAAGATTGATATAGGAGGAGTTATTTTAGATAAAGAGATCTCTATTCAAAAATATCTTAGGCGAGCAGTAAGTGGATTAAGTGAAGTTCCCTATTTAGTAGTAAGACCTGATCCTGTTTATCAAGAAAAGGAATATATAGATAAGTTGTTGAAAAAACAGTTAACTTTTAGGGAATTAGAGATTAGAATTAGGGATTTTTTAAGTGATCTTTCAGCGGCTTTAATTAATCAGTGTCAGATAGATAATTTAATAGTTACTGGTGGGGATACCGCCAAGGGATTATGTGAAGTTCTTGGTATTAATAGCTTGTTGATTAATGATGAACTATTACCTGGTATTCCTCTTTCAACACCAAATAGTAAGAAATATAATTATTTGAAACTAATTACAAAAGCCGGGGGATTTGGAGATGTTAATACCTTTTATAAGTTGATAAAAAAACTAGAAAACTATAGTTAATATGGGGGGGGTAAGATAGATGAATAGACCGATTCTAGGTATTACAATGGGTGATCCAGCAGGAATTGGAGCAGAGATTATCGTAAAGACCTTAGCTTCTAAAGAAATTTATGAGATCGCTAGACCAGTAGTAATTGGGGATAAAACAGTGCTAGAAAAAATGATAGAAATTTTATCATCTAATCTTCGGTTGAATATTATAAAAGAAGTAGATCAAGTAAAGGGAATATTAGGAGAGATTGATTTATTGGATTTAAATAATATTTCGATGGGTGATTTTAAATTCGGAGAAATAAGTAGTAGTGCTGGTCAGGCCGCTATGGAGTATATCTTTAAAGGTATTGATTTAGCCAATGCCGGTGTGATCGATGGTATAGTTACAGGGCCTATTCACAAAGAAGCGATTAATTTGGCTGGCTATAAATATGCTGGTCATACTGAAATATTAGCAGATAAAACAGGTACAAAGGATTATGCAATGATGTTGACACATGAAGATATGAGGGTTATCCATGTTTCAACACATGTTTCCCTTCGTAAGGCCTGTGATTTGGTAAAAAAAGATAGGGTATTTACTGTGATACAGCTGGCTGATATGGTGGTTAAAAGATTAGGTATAGCGGAACCGCGGATTGCAGTAGCGGGTTTAAATCCTCATGCAGGTGAACAGGGTCTTTTTGGTGATGAAGAGCTTAAAGAAATAATTCCAGCTATTAACCAGGCTACTGAAGAAGGGATAAAGGTGGATGGCCCTATACCACCAGATACCCTTTTTTCCAAATTAAGTGGTAAACAATATGATATTGCTGTAGTGATGTATCATGATCAGGGTCACATTCCTATGAAGGTAACTGGATTTAAATATAATGAGCTAACAGACCGTTGGGATGATATTAAAGGTGTGAATATGACTGTAGGATTACCAATTATCAGGACTTCAGTGGATCATGGTGTAGCTTTTGACAAAGCTGGTCAAGGGGAAGCGAATGAAGAAAGTATGGTTGAAGCGATAAAAATGGCTGTTTTGTTATCTAATTGAGCGAGATTATTACATAAAATAGAAGGTAAAAGTTTTAATGTTATAATATGAGGAGGCAGTAGATAGACGCTGTCTCCTTGTGTTATTACTGATAGTTATTTTTATTGGTTTTCTCCACTAGACATTTTTATGAATGAAGTTCATCTAAATCTTCTTTTTTAATTACTTAATGATAATTTTCACCTAAAGGCACTACTAATTTTGACATTAATGTTGGATATTAGG
>JBDNGI010000215.1:0-2940 GCA_041689345.1 Halanaerobiales bacterium | reverse complement strand
CACTAAATCCTTTATTTAACTGGCGCTAGGTTGGCTTTAGTATAACCATATTCGATTAGGCCTCAAAATGTCTAGGAATATTACCAACGATTCTGGAGATGATCCTTAAAAACTAATATATTGTAATATTATCCTCTTCAATAATTTTACTTAACTTCATCTTTAAATCCTTATTAAAATTTACCCAGAATATACTATCTGTTATGATTAAATGACTAGATTTGTTATTAGATATATTGAAAAACACCGGATTATCTCCATGATTTTTTCTCAATAAGTCCTTTATTTTTCCCAAAACATTGCTGTTTTTTCCAATATTTATTTCTAAAAAGGGATTTGATAAAGGAATAATTGCTCTTGCTATATTACTATCATCATCTACAATTCCCCATATAATCACTTTACTACCTACCGACAAGTACTGCTCATATTTACTATATGTTTCTGGAAAGACAACCACATCTATCTTACCTGACCAGTCTTCCACTGTCAAGAAGGCCATCATGCTATTTTTCTTTGTTATATGATTTTTTTTCTCTAATATCATCCCACTAAAAACAACTTCCTTTCCCTGAAGATCATCTTCCTGGAAACGATTACTATCACAATTAGTAAAATAATTGATTTTTTCTCTTGAATTATCCAAGGGATGTGCAGATAAATAAATACCCAAATATTCCTTCTCCTGTGCTAATATCTCGTCCATTGTGAACTCTCCAATTTCGGGGTATTTAATGTTATCTTCAAAAAAATTATCCTGATCTTCTACTATATCAAAAAAGGAGGTCTGTCCTGGAACTCGATGATGTCGACTTGCATTTGCTTTTTCATATATTTCTTCAAACTTCAGTAATAGTTGAGCTCGTGTTTTATTAAAAAAGGAAAAGGCCCCTGCTTTTATAAGTGATTCAGTAACCTGAATATTCACCCTCCTTAAATCAACCCGTGATAAAAAATCTTCCAGAGATAGAAAAGGACCCTCCTTTCTGGCATTTATAATTGCCTCAATTGCACTACCACCAACATTTTTAATGGCCTTAAGACCGTAAAATATCTTTTCTCCATCTTCTGTTCTAAATTCATAAGTACTTTTATTAATATCAGGTGAATGAAGATCAATTCCCATCTCTTTACATTCCCTGATATACTGCCCCACCTTATTCTGACTCCCCATGACTGTAGATAGAAGGGCTGCCATAAATTCAGCAGGGTACTTAACCTTTAAATATGCAGTTTGATATGCCAACAATGCATATGCAGCACTGTGAGATTTATTAAATCCATAGCCAGAAAAGTACTCCATCTGATCAAATATTTGATTTGAAATCTCTTTAGCTATACCTCTTTCTCCCGCTCCAACAACAAATCTCTCTCGCTCATTAGCTATTAGTTCCTTTTTCTTTTTACCCATACCCCTTCTAAGCAAATCAGCTTCACCCATAGAATAACCGCCAAGCTCACTAGCTATCTGCATTACCTGTTCCTGATATAATATAAGACCAAATGTCTCCTTTAAAATTGGTTCCAATTCAAGATGGAGGTATTCTGGTTCCCTTAAACCGTGACGTGAATCGATATATTGATCAACAAGACCACTCCCTAAAGGTCCTGGACGTCCTAAAGCTAAGATTGCAATTAAATCTGAAAACCTATCGGGTTTAAGCCTTTGATTAAGATCCTGAAACAAATACGACTCCATCTGAAAAACCCCAAGGGTATTACCTGATTGTATTAATTGATATACTTCAATATCATCAAGGGGTAAATTATCTATATCTATCTGTATATTGTGCAGTTCATCAATCAATCTCATAGTCTTATTGATAACTGTTAGATTACGCAAACCCAGAAAATCCATCTTCAATAAACCTAGACTTTCAAGATCATTCATAGGTAATTGTGTAATAATACTTTCATCCTGCTGCTGTAATGGTATTAAATTACTTAGATCATCAGCACCAATAACAACACCTGCTGCATGTGTCGAAATATGTCTGGGTAATCCCTCAGCACCTTTTGCAAAATCAATTAGCTCCTTAATTTCTTTATCTTCCTGATATAATTTAGCCAATCTCTCACTAGTTTCAATAGCTTGTGTGATAGTTACCCCTGGGCGTCCAGGGATAAGTTTTGCAACTCTATCAACTTTTTTTAATGGTAAATCCAATGCTCTACCGACATCTCTAATAGCAGCCCGTGCTGCCATAGTTCCAAATGTTCCTATTTGTGCAACCTTTTCTTTTCCATATCTCTCTTTCACATATTCAATTATCTCATCTCTACGTTCATCAAAATCTATATCAATATCAGGCATAGTCACTCTCTCTGGATTTAGAAAGCGTTCAAATAAGAGATTATATTTTAATGGATTAATTTTTGTTATACCCAATAAATATGACACAAGACTACCTGCAGCCGAACCACGCCCTGGGCCTACCCTGATACCATTTTTTTCTGCATAATCAATAAAATCCCAGACAATCAAAAAATATGCTATATATCCCATCTGTTCAATAATTCTAAGCTCATAATTTAACCTGTCCCTGGCTGTCTTATCTTCAACTAGACCTTTTTCCCTCAAGCCTTCTTCACATTTATCATCTAATATTTCAGAGATAGTTTTTTGATCATTACCACCAGGAAAAGCTGGCAGATGGAAGGTATTAAAATCCAGTTTTACCTGACAGCGATCAGCAATTTTAATAGTGTTTTGATATGCATCATTAAGTGAAGGGAATAATTTTTTCATCTCTTCAGCAGATTTAAAATAAAAACTATCATTTGGAAAGCTTAAACGGTCTTCATCTTTAATATTTGTCCCAGTCTGTAGAGCCAATAAAACATCATGGAGGCTTGCATCAGATTTATTTAAGTAATGAACATCATTGCTAACTACCATTGGGATATTAAAATCTCTCCCAATTTTAATCAATTGATTAT
>JBDNGI010000214.1:0-3034 GCA_041689345.1 Halanaerobiales bacterium | reverse complement strand
ATATTTCTAATTAAGTTGTAATTTTATTGTGAAATAATCTACATATTGCTTGTTGTTTTTTTTATCTTAATTATTTCATTTTATAAAATCTTATACTTCTCCTGTTTATTCCTCTCCCGCTCTTCCTCTATATCTTCCAGGCTTAATTGCTCACTGGCCGGTTTAATGATAGCAATTACCCTGGCATCTGGCCTAATATTTTTCAGGATAGTTAGATCATGATCACTTATTTCTATATCCTCCAGGCTAACCTTGACCTGCTGACTGCTCCCCTGGGAGTTGTTTTTATTGTTAATATTAATCTTCTTTAGATAGGCTTTAAAAGTGGCCTGTTTCATCATATCACCCCCAATCTTAACTCTTCTTATGTCTCAATTTATTCTAGATTTTAACCTTTTTATCTTCTAAACGAAAGTATAGTGTAGCCCCTTCTTTACAGTCTTCTATTTCACATCCGCAGTTTCTTGGATCATAAAGACAGTCATTACAGAATTGATTATTAATTCTTTCCAGATGATGATATTTTGCTGGTAATTTAGCCTGTTTAACTATTTCTTCACCAGAATTAAACATCCTCAGGTAAGTAATATAAGCAGGCATGTCAAGATCATTTTCAATCTCCTTAGCCAATGGAATATGGCCAATCTCTTCTGTCTTTTTTACATACAGTTCAATTAATTCCTCAGCTGTATAATCCGCTTTTTTAGACATAAATGTTCCTCCAATCTTAAGAGGTATTTTTTAGTCCCTGTAAAAACTCAATTAATTTTTCAATCCCTTTATCGCTTAGTCTATTTTTCTTGATTTCTAAAAGAGCAACTTGAGAATGACCCAGGGCAGAACGATTTCCTGGATGAAGGGTGTAAATTTCTTTATATTCCCCACTTCTATCCTGAATATATACCCTGGAAACTTTGTAATTATTTAATTTGATGTGCATCAATATCACCTATTATTCTTAGTTTTTTCTTCTGTTTTGACAGCTGTTATATCCTGGTCACAGTATGGACAGATCCACTGTCCCTTATCTGAAGCAGAATAGGAGTATTTGTTGCAATCAGGACATTTCTTGCTCTTGATTGTCTTCACCACCTTTAAGTAAATCTTTATCTGCCCCTTTTTTAAACCTGTCAGTAATAGCTTGAGTTTCTTTCCTCAGAGAAGGTGGTAGTAATTCCGCCCTTCGCTTTTTGTTAACTAGTTCCTGATAGATTTTTATAAAATTCTGCCGGGCAAAACTACTATGTATCTCACTATGACAGACTGCAGAAAATCCCCCATAACACTGAACAGCTTTCTGAACCATTTGCGGCAGGGAATCCATAGCTTGTCCAGCTTTATAATAGCCATATTTCCTTACTGCTTCCAAAGCCAGCTGCCAGGCCTCTCCCCCACTAATTTTATCTTCTGCAGGGGTAATCAATGATTCTATTTCATGAACCAGTTCCCCAACGGTAGGTGCCCAGGTAGGTTTGTTGACAATTAATTTTTTGACAGCAGTCCTGACTAGCTGATAGTCATAATCCTGCAGAAAGCTATACCAGGTCTCTGTGAAAAACTTGCTCTCTTCCCTGCTATCAAGGGGATATTTAAATTTACCTTGATAAGAATTACTGATAAATGTCAGTACTTTTACCAGATTTGTCCTGGTCATAAGGGATCAAAACCTCCTTTTTCATCATCTTCCTGGGCATCGAGATAGACTTCTTTGAGTAATTCCATTCTCTGATTGCCCTTATTTGCAGGAGACTGCTTCAGCTGGTTTTCCAGTTTTATCACCTGTTTTCGCAGGGTAGCAGCACTGAGGATATTGCTTTTCCAAAAATGATGTTGCTGTGACCAGTTGATAAGCTCACAGATCTCCTGCCAGCTATAACCTTTCTTTTTCTCCTTTTTGGCCCCAAGGGGTCCTAAGCGATGGAGCCTGTCCAGCTCTTTGCACCACTTTTGCATTAATTTATCTGTGGGGTCTTTATTTGGTACCCTGGCCCTTGAATTATTATCGATAATGCGGTCAATTAGAAAACAGCAGGTTTGATAGGGCCTTGAATTACAGTCAAATTCCACAGTTGGTGATTGCTTGATATTAGGATTTTGATTATTCGTGTCTTCGGGCTTGTTTTTAGACTTGTCCTCGGATTTATCATTTTTTTCGAGATTGCTTTTTTCTGTTTTTGATACAGCAGTATTTTTATCCGAATTTTCTGCAGTAGACTTTTTCCCTCCTGTGGTATTTACTTTCTCTGGAGAGTCTATTTGTTTTTTGCTGTTCTTTTTTTCTTCACCTTGCTGAATAGAATCTGATAATTGACTTTGACTTGGTTTTTTTTCAGAACTGGATTTAATTTGAGATGAGCTATCTGATTTTTTTTCATCAGGCAATTCTGTTTTTTTCTCTGTGTCAGGCAGATCATTTTCTGAGTCTGGACGAATATTATTATCTTTATTTAGAGTTAGAGTTGGAGTTAGAGATAGAGCTAGAGGTTTACCGAACTGTTCAACTAACCGTTGGTAGAACCGTTCACTGAACCGTTCGGCCTGCCTGATAAACTGGTAAAGTAGGTCTGTTTTTGGTAATTCTTTTAATAGACTTATTGCTGCCTTCTCCTGATTAGGATTATCTGGGGATTGATACTTCAAAGCATTGCATAAAAGGATAACATTAACCCTATCATCATACTTAATAAACCCATCTTCTAACAGTTTATTAAAGGGTTTAGCTAACCCTTCCAATGACCAAGCTAAGTCAGCACAGATATACTGTTTAGGAAGTCTAAATAAGCCTTCTGTTGTTTTGTGAGGACAGGTTAATAGATATAAAGCCAGTATCCTGGTTTCATTATCCCATTGTAATACTTTTTCATCTGTCCAGAATTTTGTAGATATCCGATTATATTTCAAGATCAATCCCCCTCAGAATATTTTTGATGACAAAGTCAAATTAATATTATTTACCCAGAAAATTTCTTCTCAGATCTTTGAATATCTTTTTAAAAGTATTTTGTCGTTAAAAAACTAAAGTACTCTACTAATT
>JBDNGI010000213.1:0-1427 GCA_041689345.1 Halanaerobiales bacterium | reverse complement strand
TTTTAATGCAAAAAAATACAAAGAATAATAGATTATTAGTAAAAAGCAGGATTTTACTCTTATATAACGAATAAATATAGAGTAGTTCTGCTTTTTTATGCTACATAATCTTAAGAAAACTAGATCTAAATCTTTATTTGGACTTGGGTGGAGAGGTTCACGATGTATAGAGTAGGTTTTATTAAAACGAGGAGTTGATTTTTATGTCATATTTAGAAAAAGTAGACCCAGAAATTCTGGTATTAATTCAAGAGGAGGAGAAAAGGCAGCAGCAAAACATAGAATTAATAGCATCAGAGAATTTTGTAAGTCAGGCAGTAATGGAAGCAGCTGGTTCCGCCCTGACAAATAAGTATGCTGAAGGCTATCCTGGGAAAAGATATTATGGTGGTTGTGAGGTTGTTGATAAGGTAGAGAACCTGGCTATAGAAAGGGCTAAAGAAATTTTTGGCGCCGAACATGTCAATGTACAGCCACATTCAGGTTCTCAAGCAAATCAAGCAGTATATTTTGCAATGGTTTCTCCAGGTGATACTATATTGGCAATGGATCTAACACATGGTGGTCATCTAACACATGGAAGTTCAGTAAACATATCTGGTAAATATTTTAACTTTGTACACTATGGGGTCTCTAAAGGTGAAGAGACTATTGACTTTGAACAGGTTGCAAAGTTGGCAGCCCAGCACAAGCCAAAACTGATTGTTGCAGGTGCTAGCGCGTATCCTAGATTAATTGACTTTGCTAAATTTCGTCAGATTGCAGATGATAATGATGCTTTACTTATGGTTGATATGGCTCATATAGCAGGTTTAGTTGCTGCTGGACTTCATCCTGATCCTGTCCCTTTAGCCGATTTTGTTACAACTACTACCCATAAAACCCTCCGTGGAACCAGGGGTGGTATGATTATTTGTAAAAAAGAGTATGCTAAGGCTGTAGATAAGGCTATATTTCCTGGACTACAGGGTGGTCCTTTGATGCATATTATAGCTGCCAAGGCAGTAGCCTTTAAAGAGGCACTATCTGATGAATTTAATGAATATCAGAAACAAATTATAAAAAATGCCAAGGTTCTTGCACAAAAATTAGAGAATCATCAATTTAGATTAGTTTCCGGTGGAACTGATAATCATATGATGTTACTTGATTTAACTAATAAGAATATAACTGGGAAAGATGCAGAAACAGTATTGGATAAGGTAGGGATTACCGTAAACAAAAATACAATTCCTTATGAAAAAAGAAGTCCCTTTGTAACCAGTGGTATCAGGATTGGTACACCTGCGGTGACTAGTAGGGGTATGAAGGAAGAGGAAATGCAGCTAATAGCTAAATACATTGCTGAGGCTATCGATAATATTAATGATATAGATAGGCTTGCTGAGATTAAGGATAATGTCTATCTATTAACAAGTAAATTTTAA